>NZ_CACA01000310.1:0-78383 GCF_000180455.1 Kamptonema sp. PCC 6506 | reverse complement strand
CCTGCCCCTCTGCTCCTCTGCTCCTCTGCCCCTCTGCCCCCCTGCCCCTCCCCCCATCTCCCCTAAAGCTGCCCAAAACCCTTTTTCTTCTTCTCTTTTTTCTTCTTCTTAGCGGGAGCACCGCCGCGCCAGCCGGGTTGACCGGGACGGCTACCCATTCCTGGCATACCCGCCATTCCCGGCATTCCTGGCATACCGCCCATGCCCGGAAATCCGCCCCCCTGACCTAATTGCTGCATCATATTTCGCATTTTCTGGAAATCACTCACCAGTTTTGCTACATCCGCCTCAACGAAGCCAGAACCCTTGGCAATTCTGCGGCGACGGGAAGGAGAACTCGAAAGCAGTTCGGGGTTGCGTCTCTCTTCAGTGGTCATGGAGTTAATCATCGCCTCAGTCCGCCGCAGTTGCACTTCTCCCTTCCGCATATCGTCGTCGGACATCTTATTGAGTCCGGGAATCATCTTCAAAATGCCACCGAGAGAACCCATATTCTTCAGCAGGCGCATTTGTTTGAGGAAGTCGGTAAAGTCAAACTTTGCTGTCAGGATTTTTTCCTGCATTTGTTCAGCGTCGGTGATGTCGATTTCCTCTTGGGCCTTTTCTACCAAGGTGAGGACATCGCCCATGCCTAAAATCCGAGATGCCATGCGATCGGGATAAAATGGTTGCAGGGCTTCCACTTTTTCGCCAACGCCGACAAATTTAATCGGTGCGCCAGATATTTGGCGCACGGAAAGGGCCGCGCCGCCGCGACTGTCGCCGTCCATTTTTGTTAAAATCGCGCCGGTGATGCCGATTTGGTCGTGGAATGTGCGCGTCAGGTTGGCAGCTTCCTGACCGGTCATTGCGTCTACGACTAGGAGGGTTTCGTGAGGTTGAATTGTTTCTTTAATCCTCGCTAACTCCGCCATCATGTCTTGGTCGATTTGCAGACGGCCGGCGGTATCAACAATGACTGTATCTACACCAAGTTCTCTGGCGCGATCGATACCTTGACGGGCAATTTCTACGGGGTCAGTATCTTTTCCTAATTCAAACACGGGCACGTCGATTTGTTTGCCCAGCGTGATTAACTGATCGATCGCAGCAGGCCGATAAATATCGGTAGCCACTAATAAAGTGCTGCGGTTTTGCTTGCGAAGTTGCAATGCTAATTTGGCGGAGGCGGTGGTTTTGCCTGTACCTTGCAAACCGGCCATTAAGACAATTGTGGGGGCGCTGTCTGCGATCGCCAGAGGTGAGTTGGTTTCTCCCATCACCCGCACCAGTTCGTCGTAGACGATTTTGATAAACTGTTGGTCAGGCCGGACACCAGAAATTACTTCGGCTCCTTGAGCCTTGACTGCTACTTCTGCGATAAAATCTTTAACTACTTGCAGGTTGACATCTGCCTCTAAGAGGGCGCGGCGGACTTCCCGCAGAGCTTCTTGAATATTGGCATCGGAAATTTTATCCTGACCGCGCAGTTTTTTCCAGGCGGATTCTAAGCGATCGGCAAGTGCGTCAAACATAATTTGTTAGTTGTTAGATGTTATTTGTTAACGGTCTGTGGTTTTTTCATAATTAAGATATTATAGCTGTCGGTGTCCCAATTCGCAAGTAAATCTGTTGGTTCTGGTGGCGATCGCGCTACTATTACTATCTTTGTACCGTCCCCCTCTGGATGGTCAATGATACCGCCCAGAGAGTGGCGTTACTTCTAAGGAAGATAAGCAAATTGAGTGCCATTGATGCCTAACACGGCTTGATTTGCGGTTTCAAATGTATCTATGAGGTCAAAGTTATCAGCATTTAAAACTATGCCGAGAATTTCTCCGGTGCTGTTAATCCGCACTACCATATCATCAAATTCTCCGTCGCTGTCGAAATCAATGCGATCCTCATCATTGAAACGTAAGTCTAGCTGTGTTAGCCCATCAGTAAGTCCAATGCGATCGCCTTCTCTAAACTGAAAATCAGTGATGACATCTACCTGATTAATATTAAATCCAGCTTCATCTCTTCTGAACACAAAAGTATCCGCACCCTCGCCGCCCGTTAGGAGATCGATACCGCGATCGCCTACTAAAAAATCATTCCCGAAGTCGCCGCTTAAGCGGTCATTTCCTTGACCTCCCCGCAATATATCATCCCCAGAACCACCAAAGAGGAAGTCATCGCCAGAGTCGCCTCTAACTACATCGTTGTTGTCGTTTCCATCGAGGCGATCGCTATCTTTCCCACCGAACAATATATCATTACCTCCCGCACCCCCGATAATATCTTCGCCATCATTACCGAATAGGCGCTCGTTAGAGTCAAAAGACCCAGCAATGGTATCATTGCCACTAAGACCCCAAACTCCGCCGGAAAAAGTAAATAAGTTTCCCGATCCCAGTTGAATATCATCCGCTGTAGGATAGGCTAGAAGACGAGGCCCCCCGCCTACAAATACAGGAAATCCAGTCGGATCGTTGATGAGATTATTAATGAATAAAGGCACAATTACTCCTCAGCAGAATGTAGATAGCTGTTTTCTATATTTAAATTTAAAATCAACCAAATGTCAACTTCGCCTCCATCGCATCAGCGGTTAAGGCGGAGTTGATTAGTAAGTATTCTGGAAATTGGCTAATTAAATTGACCTAATTAAACGTAAGCCAGACTTACGCACATCGATACCAGAAGCCAAGTTTATTTGTAGATATCTAATTGAGAATCTTTAGATTTTTTAGAGAAACCCAATTACTCTGCATAAGCCCTGCCAATTTTTCTGCCCCTTCTTTCTTCTACTTCTACTTATCGGCGTTTACGTCGTAAAAAAGCTAAGAAACCGATAAATCCCAATGTCCCAAAAATCTCAGCGGGTTCCGGGATGGGTTCTGGTTCTGAGGTACTTTCACTATACACCACATCGTCTACAGAATAACTTTCGCGATCGTCAGGTGGAAGCCCTTGAGTTCCCGTTGAAAGCTTCACCGTATTAAATGGGGTATCTGTAACTAACCCCCAAAACTCGCCTTCCAAGGTATTAGCAATTTCCCCTACAAAATACTCATCCCCCAGTAGATCCGCAACTGTTACTGCAATACCTGTACCTGGATCTAGTACACCAGCTAAATTGAAATTTCCACCCCAAGCAAATACAGGTTTAGCAAAGTTCCAAGTATTTGTTTGTTCATTAGTTACTTGATCTTCCCAAGCTCCATTATTGATTACTCCTGGGGAATTGACGCTCACTCCTGGGGGCAAATTAGGGCTGTTAAATTCTTCTGTTTGGAAGGGCTGACCGTTCAGAGCATTTTGCCACTCCGTTTTATTCGCGTACAACGTGAAGCTAAAAGCCTCAGCCCTTTCTGGTAAACTTAAAACTGACAAACCGATAAATGCCGAGCCAGCCACAGCCATTGACAGATTTTTGATTGTAGTTGATGTACCCATAACACTGGTTCCTCAAAAAAGGTGAGTATTCACAGTGACTCTCCTGACTCGGTGTCCTTAGCTGGTAGAATAGCTAGGTCTACAAATAGCTATATCCTTACCTGGCTTGTGAGTGTGGGTCAAAGCTTTCCGCCAGGACTCCCGTCTCAGTAAAATCCACATCCTGATATGGGATAATTTTACTTTATTCTCTATTCCATAGTTGAAATTACTTAAAAATTATCGTTTTAGAGGACGATAGTGCGAAAGTGAGTAATATTGCTTACGTAATATTACTGAGGACGGGATTGATACCATGTCCGGTTAAATACTGGTCATTGTTCGCGGTGCTCCGCGCAGTTGCGAGGGTACGGATCTTGCCCGAAGCAATCGCAGGGTGTTGAGATTGCTTCGCTTCCCGCCACGCTTCGCTCGCGGCTTCGGCTTTTCGCAATGACACATCGTAAGTAATTTGCCGGACATAAAATGATCCCTCTTTTGTCACTTCGGGGAGATAATTTTCTGGAACTACTGGTCTTATCCCTGATGAAATGGAGGCTAAGGCTGCTACTGCTGATGAAATTGGTGCTAAGTATGGGAATTTACAATTCTCTAAAGATGAGCAAGAGGGGATGTTTTTTGAAGTGGGAGATTGCATTATTAGCGTGTATGCTAATAATGAGTATTTCACGGTAGGGAAGTAGAAATTAGGGTGGGCATTTTGCCCACCTTAGTTAAATAGGGCTGATTGAAATGAAATCCAAAGCGGAGTCGATGGTAAGAGAGCGTAAACTATTTAGACTGCCCTAATTCTCTCCATCTTTGTTGTTAAGTTCACTCAAAATAAATTATGTTGGAAAGTTTACTAGAAAGCAACGAGTCTATTATTCTCGATCGCGAGGGACGAGAGTATCACCTGAAAGTAGCTGGAGAGGAAGACCAATATTTTATTGCCAAGCTCCTGTACCGTAACAGCGAAGTTGGTAGAATTCAATGCGTTTTTAATCCGCGTGGTGAATTGGTGATAAACGATCTCTTTATTCACAATGATATAATTCATACTCCCCCACACTTATTAGCAGTTCTTTGGAGACTCCTAGTCAAACCCAAGCCAATCGATTATCGTCAAAGAGGGTTGGGAACTCATCTATTACAGTTTGTAATAGCGAGATATCGTCAGCGGGGATTCAAACGGATATACGGTTCTCTAACTCAAGAAGACATCAATAATAATCCGAACCTTGTCAAATGGTACGAGAAGCTTGGATTTCAGATACTTCCACCTTCAGCGGAGAACATTGAAACCGCAGTTTGCGGAATTTCTATGGATTTAGAAGAGAAATCAAGTTAATTAAATCATCTGGAGAGGCGATTACCACAAACTAGCTGATCAATAAACAGCGAGTATAGCGATCGCAGTATTTGGAAGAACAAGGTTAGTAGCGATATTATTTAAAAAGGGATTTCATCATCATCATCCTCATCTTCTTCCACAGCCTTAGCCGTCATCCGCCAAGTATTAATATACTCAATTTGCACATCAATTTGATTAATCGCTTCCCCTAACCGTCTTTTAATATATTCCGTCAAAGTCACCGTAAAATCTAACTCAACTCCCACAGACTGCACCAATCTTGCTAACGCCGCAAAATCCACCTTTAAAATAGAAGAACTCCCTAATTTAAAATGAGGAGTATTCGATTTTTCCTGCACAATCATCGCATTTTTCACTCGCTCTTTCAAATGAGCAACTTCTGAATCTAACAACTTCCACTCAGGCAAAATTTCTCTATGCCTTTCCCCCAATGCAATTAAATCCTCATCTTCTGGTGCTAGCGTAATTTTCTGAGGTGATTTCCGCCGCTGCTGTACAGCAGAAGTTAACCGAAAACTAGAAATTTCCTCAATTTGCAATGAGGGATGAGAGATTAATTTACCTAATTGTTTTTGAACTTCCTTAGTTAGAGTCACTGGAAAATTTAGCTCAATCCCCTGACTTTCTGCCAAATTTGCCAAAGTCATAAAATCAACTTTCATCGTTGTAGAACTAGATAGTTTAAAATAAGAATTATTAGTCACATTTTGTGCCTGCATCCCTGCTTTCATCCGTTCTTTAATCTCAGCAATCTCTGAATCTAGAGGTTTCCACTGCGCCTCTATTTCCTGATATTGCTCTCCCAATAATGTCAAGTTTTCCGTTGCGGAATCAGGGCAATATTCATCAACTATTTCTATTAAATGGCTATGAACTTCAGCTAAATAAACCACATCCATCTTGGCATATTCTAGCTGCTTCTCAGTCAGAGGACGTTTGCCCCAATCGCCTCCCTGTTCTGCTTTATCTACATTGGGAATGCCACAAAGAGCCTCGATTAAAGTTTTAAGTTTGTGATTAGGTAATGGTAAAACATAGTAAGGAATCTTTCTCGCCAATTTTAAAGTGCAAGTAATATTTTGAGCGCGATCGTTCCCCAGAAATCTGATATCATAGCTGGCATTGTGCATCACTTTTTCAATATCAGGATTTGCCATGATTTTGTCAATAAAATCTACCGTCAATTCCGGTTGTTCTAAGACATCTAGCAGAAAAGAAGCATTTCCTGTTAAATCATTAGCATCAGCCAACACCTGAATTAGAGATAGTGTAGGGTTAAATTTATAGTCTGCTACTTCTGTATCAATCCACAAAATTTTAGCTTGAGAAAATTTAGCAATCAGTGCTTTAATATCATTAGCTGCTGTTAAATAAGGCATTTTAGAGATTTTAGCTATTAATCTGATAATTATACAGTTAACAGTTAACAGTTAACAGTTAACAGTTAACCATTAACAAATTACCAATGAAAAAACGGGCTAACCCGTATATGGTTAACCCGCAAGCTTGGGAACGCGCAGATAAATTAGTTTTGCACAACCAGTTTGACGTTGGCATTTTGCAAACCGCGTTGTTTTACTGCTGCCAAAGTTTTGTTCACAGCGTACTTCTGGTTGATAGAATTGATCAACTCAGTTTGGTTGTGCTTTTTGGCAACGCCCCAGAGGTCAGCAATCAGGTCAAAAGAACCGTCGCTGTTGCGAGACCAACCCAAGTCATACTCACCTTCGAGAACTGCAACGATGTCAGAGCGAACGCGCTGGCCATTGTAGCCCCGCACATCAGCTTCAGACTTCACATTGATACCCAGGTCGCGCAGGGAAGCCTTCAGGATTTCGGCATCGGTGATTTTGGTACGGAGTGTGCTAAAGTGTGACATTGGGATTTCCTCCTAATAGAACTGAGAAACAAAAACAACGGTTTGGATTTAACAGTGCCGCTAGGCGGCTTTTTTTGAAACTGCTAGCAAGGGAAGTGCTAGCCTTTGCTCCTGGGAAGAACCAGGAGAAAGCTTTTTAGAACTCCATTCGCTGATATTCAGCGACTGAAGATGCAGCCGGCCGCGCACGCTGTCTGGCCCAGTCACGCAGAGCCGTGACTTGTTCGCTCATGGTTTTTGACAGCGGCATTGTGGATTTAATCGCGGCAATGATATCTAACTGCGTGAACTCTCTATCTTGAGCGAAGGCTTCGTACATTGCTGCAACCAGCGCTTGCTCAATCTCGGCACCTGAGAAGCCATCGGAGACATTGGAAAGTTGTTCTAAATCGAAGCGAGCAATGTCTCGACGACGTTTGGACAGGTGAATCTTAAAAATATCTTGGCGTTCTTCTTTAGTGGGTAAATCCACGAAGAACAGTTCGTCAAAGCGCCCTTTTCTCAGAAATTCCCCAGGTAAGCGTTCTACGCGGTTAGCCGTCGCCATTACAAATACGGGGGATTTTTTCTCCTGCATCCAGGTGAGGAAGGAACCAAATATCCGGCTGGATGTGCCGCCGTCAGAGTCAGCGGAACCGCTGTTACCTGCAAAGGCTTTGTCCAGTTCGTCAATGAAGAGGATGGCTGGAGAGATAGATTCAGCGGTTTTGAGGGCGTTGCGGAGGTTGGCTTCAGAGCGACCCACCATTGAGCCGTCGTAGACTCTACCCATATCTAAGCGTAGCAAGGGTAGCGACCAGAGCCGAGCTGTGGTTTTGGCAATTAAGGATTTACCGCATCCAGGTACGCCCAGAATTAGCATTCCTTTAGGTTGGGGCAAGCCGTACTCTCTGGCCCGCTCTGTAAAAGCGTTGGAACGTTGCCGCAGCCACCGCTTTAGTTCTTCCAAACCGCCTACAGCATCAAGAGTTTCGTCTTCTTCGATAAACTCCAGAATACCGTTGCGTCGGATGAGCTGCTTCTTTTCAGACAGGATGATATCTACTTCTTCTTCTGTCAGGCGACCTGTCGTTACCTGAGCTTTGCGGTAAACTTTTTCGGCTTCGTCCTTGGTCAAACCCAAGGCGGCTTTGAGCAGTTTTTCACGCGCTTCGGTACTGATGCGGCGCGGTTTAGCTTGCTCTAATTGCTTTGACAATACCTGATTTAGTTCCTTCATGTCCGGCAGGGGGAAGTCTAAAACAATTACTTCCTTTTCTAGTTCGATGGGAACTTGCTGCACGGGGGACATGAGAATGATAGTTTTTTGCGTGCCTTTGAAGCTGGCGATCGCATCCCGCAACCACCTAGTAACAGGAGGAGAATCTATAAAAGGATGCAAATCTTTAAATATATAGATGCCAGCATTGCTATTTGGTTCTTTCTGCCGGATCACCCATTCAATCGCTGCCTCTGGCGAGACTGTATTATGCTGAGTGGTGGTGCGGGGTTGACCATACTCTACGATACCGTGAGTTACTGTCCAGACGAATACCCGTCGCTGGGGCTTGGTTTGTGCAATTGTCGCAATTGCCTGCTCAGACCGCTCCTCCTCAGAAGTCATGAGGTAGATCAGAGGATATTGAGCTTGGATTAGAATGTTGATTTCTTCTTGCATATTCCTCGATCCGTTTGAGTCGGTGCCATCATTGCTAAATCTCAATGCCCCCAGCATCTGATTCTGAACGCAACCAGTGCTCGCCACCCTTTCAGGTAGAAGGGAAAGATTAGCAGGGAACTAATTCTTCCTCTCCCGGTTGAGCAGTGCTGCTTGCCGTTTGCACCTGCTTTACTGGAAGCTCCTGTTCACCCACTAGGCTCGGCTGACCTTTTAATGAAACCAGATCTCCTTCTCGGATGACAACTGAACTGGTACATTCGGGACAAGCGTATACCCGATGAGTTTGTCCATAAGATGTCTCTACTTCATCAACCAGTTCTGAGTTGTTTAGGTAGAATACAATTGCTCTTTCGGCAATCGCTGACATCGGTTCGGATTCAACCGCCGCTTTGATTTTGAGTTGGCGGTGGAGTTCGGGTGGTAGGTATAAGGTAACTTTTTGCTTATCTTGCATATGACAGTGAATTGGCTTACCCGGGTATGTATTTAACAATAGCGGCTCTCTTTTTTGATGTCAAGACTCTATGCTGCTTTAGCGGCACTATTGTAATATTTCGTTACATTTGATGGTTGTTGGTGGTTCGTAGTTAGCTGTAAGTGCTTTATGGTAGGCGGTTCTATGCCTTATTACTTAAAAAGATTAGTTTGCGGTGTGGCTCTGGGGGCGGCGCTGTTGGGCTGTAGTTCGCCAGCTACTATCCATTCAGGGAGTTGGCAGACTTATCACAATGCCCGTTATAACTTCGAGTTCCTGTATCCTGATAACTGGTTAGCTGCGGAAGCCCCGGCAAATGGAGATGGTCAAGCATTCAACGATCCGAAAAACCCAGCAGTGGAGATTCGCGGCTGGGCTGGCTATAATGTGCCTGGGGTGACTGGTAAGCAACGAGACAAGCATAATACTGGTAAGCAACGAGACCAGAATAATAATATAGATATAGATAGAGCCAAACCTTTACACCGGAATTTCACTACGGAGCAAGGCTTATCGGGGCAACTTAAGGTGAATTTGGGTTCGCAAGTCAGCTCGATGACGCTGACGCTGGTGGAAGGGGACGTGCGTTACAATTTTCAGGGAAAAGCACCTAGTAAACAATTTGCGGATTATTACAAGTTTTTTTACTACGTTGCTAGTCAATATCGGGTATTACCAGAGCCGAAGTAACTGTTACTCGCCTTAAACCTGAAGAGTACCTATTTAATAAAAGTAACTACTTAACATGAATGATTCGGACTGATTGAGTTAATCAGTCTTGATTATCCTCCAGATTACGCTGATTTAGGAGAATATCAAGCATCCGTCTTGTCTCAATTCTCAAACCCACAATTTCTTCTTGCTGGCGATCCATCCTTTGAAATAACTGTTCCCGTTCTTCCCTTGCCTCTGCTGCCGCATTAGCTAACGCTTGAATAACCCTAGCATTACTCTCTATCAAGCGATTGTTATTCTCTGTCGCGATCGCTATACTATCAACCCGGTTAGTCAGACTTTCTACTGAACTAGCTAGACGATCTAGCCTATCATCATCCCAGCGCTCTGTAGTCATATATTTTTCTGCTGGCGACTTAGTGGTAGAGGATTTTGCAATTAGCAATTACAATTACCAAGTAGCTATTACCTATTACCAAATTTTAAACAATATCCTTGCGTTTCTGCACAAAGAAAATCAGAGCAAACATAATCAGCATTTGCAAGATCAAAATGCCCCAATATAGAGTTACATTCACCTTAAACATTTTACCATATTTGTTGTAAAAATTCTCAATTAATGCTTCTCCACCCTTAATAGTTCCCTCATATTTCCCCTTCCATTCGCTGTAATCTTTTTGCCAAGTGTCAATCTGTGATTTATATTTGTCAACCTTTTGCTCATAGCTATCTAACTCGCGGGGGTCACTCGGCGCTTTACCTGGATCTTCGGGCTTTGGTGGTTCAATCCTATCTATAACAGCATCATATTTGCTCTTGATTCCGGGAAATTGGCATTTCTTAAAAAGGTTTTCACCCAAACATTGACACTGCTGTTTTTTCTCGTCTTGTGTTAATTTATTTCGCTCTTTTTCTGGTAATTCCCAACAGGAATCCTCGGCTACATTTCGCCCTAAACTTGTTAGCGTTACTAAGGATTCAAAAGACCATTTTGTAATTGTCACCTGGTTAACAATGCGGCCCGGTGCTCCCAAGGCATCTATAGATAACATTCCGCCGCCAAAGGTAATTTGGGGAACTAAAAAGATAATTGTTAACAAAGGCGCGATATTCTGATTAGGTGAAATAGCGGAAACTAAAAGCCCCATCATCATGCCGGCAATGGTGGCAAGCACTAATGTTAAGTACATTGCGCCTAAAACTTCATTGCCACCGGGAATATCTACGGCTAGTTTTTTAAATAGTAAGAAAATCCCCGCTTGATACAAAGCTAAAAGTATGCCTACCCAAACTTTTGATAAAATATAGGGAATAATTTGCAGGCCGATCATCCGTTCGCGGAGATAGATATCTATTTCTTTGACAATTTCCCGCATTGTGCCTAAACTGCCGACCATGACAGCAATTAAAGCGGTGACAAATAGCATTGTAATTGCCTGACCTGCATCGCCTTTTTCTACGTCAAATATGCCGCGTTTCCAGGTGACAAAATCCAGCAAGCCTAAAATCGGCGCGATCGCCAGCATCAAAAATAAACCAGCCTTATCCTGAAGCAGGATAGCAATATTGCGCTGCGACAAAATCCCAAATTCCCTTACCGCCGCTACTCGCCTACCTCTATTGGGTGGCTGTTGCTTGGCGGGGCGTTGCTGGGGGGCGGCGGGTGATGGGGTGGGTAATGTCCGCTGGCGATCGCGCACGTATTTTTGATATTGTGGTGAACTGAGATAGCGTTCCTGCCAATATTCCGGCGAGTTTTCGTGTTCGACTTTGCGGTAAATTTCATTGAATTTCTGCACCCCAAAGTATTGAGGCGCTTCGTTTGGCGGCCCGAAGTAAGCGACTTTACCGCCTTTGGCCATAAATACTACTAAGTCGCACAGAATAACGTTCTCAGTCGCATGAGTGATCAGCAAAATTGTGCGACCAGAATCTGCCAGCTTTCGCAATAATTGCATAATCTCGCTTTCTGTGCCGGGGTCGAGTCCTGATGTGGCTTCATCTAGGAAAAATAAGCTAGGTTTGGTGAGGAGTTCTACACCCATTGAAACTCGTTTAAGTTGGCCGCCGCTGAGGGCTTTAACTTGTACGTTTTCACGACCAATTAAGTTTAAATCTTTAATAACTTCGCTAATTCTTTTTTTACGTTCGGCTTTAGTTGTATCAGCAGGCATCCGCAATTTGGCGGCGTAATCAAGCGCTTGATATACTGTTAATTCGGTGTGAATAATGTCTTTTTGGGGGACATAACCGAGGTCGTTGCGGTAGGCGTTGAAATTTTTGTAGAGGTTAACGCCATTAATTAAAACTTCGCCACTGGTAGCGGGCCGAAAACCGTTGAGGGCATCAAGAAGAGTAGATTTACCGCCGCCGCTAACTCCGGCGATAACGATGAATTCGCGGGCGTGAATTGTCAGGGAGATTTCGTCTAAGATTTTGATACCTTTGCCGACGATTTTTGTTAAGTTAACGGCATCAAGGCGCAGGTTGCCTTCTTCGCTATAACCCACAAGAGTTTCGTCGATATTTAAGACAAAGCGGTAGGGGCCGATGCGGATGTTATCGTTGACTTTGAGGATGCGATCGCCCAAAATTTCCTTACCATTGACATAAGTGCCGTTGGTGGAAGTCAAATCTTTAACTACAACTGAACCGTTGCGCCGTTCGATTCGGGCATGAAAGCGCGATACCGTTGGATGGTTGATGGGGATATCGTTTTGGGCATCGCGCCCGATGGTGAAGGCATTTCTCCCCTGCAAGTCTAAGTGGGCGGTAAAGACTGTTTGTTCTCCCATGTTCGCGGCAACTGTAGCTGCTGTTACTTGGTTAGCAGCTACAGGTATTGGGGCAATGTGGGCGGCAATTTTGAAGCGCAATTCGATGCCGCCAATGCGGATTGTATCGCCGTCTGCGAGGGGGTAAGGTGTGTTGGGTTTGACTTGGACGTTGTTAAGGCGGAGGCCATCGGTACTGTTGAGGTCGGCGAGGATGTAGCGATCGCCTTGCCATACTATTTGGGCGTGATGGCGGGAAATCAAGGGCTCGTTCAGGATCAGATGATTGTCAGTAGCGCGGCCTATGGTAATAACATCGCTGTTAAATGAGAATTTCGAGATTGGATCGTTGCCTTTGCGAATTTCAATATAGGCGGGAGATGCGGGCATAGGACTTTTTTTAGCAGTGCCAAGATATTTATCTCATATTTTGGGATGTTTATGTCAAATGTTTTGGTAAAGTTATTTCTGTTTACCATCAAGTTAAGTTACACTGCAATTTAGTCATATATGCGTTAATTATTTCATAATCTGAAGATTACCTATTTAATTATCCGATTTTTAACATATTGTTTCATAACTGGATTGAGACTAAAAAATGTGGTTTTACCCTGTTCTTCTGCCTCCAGAAATAACCGCATTCCCAAGGATTGCATGGCATTTAATAAGTCTGATGTCGATAATTGTACTGTCTTGATAATTTGCGGTAAAGAAACGGGTTCATTTTCCTCAGCCAACTGAATCATTATTGCCATTTCTGGCTGCGTTAGACGCTGGAATTGTTGGTCTAATTGCGATCGCAGAGATTCGCTTAAAATCACGCCGTCGCATTGCAAAAACTCGGAGACGCTTCCACCAAATAAGTCTTGTACGATCGTGGTGGTTAATTCTAGCCAGAGAGGATTGCCTTGATAAGTATTAATCAAAATTTCCCAATCATCATCATCTGATAATTTCTGCTGTTTGAGAATTTCTTTGGCAGCGATTCCTAAGCTACCGAATACTAACGAATGCACGTAGTTATTTACTCTTTCTAATTTAGCAATTTCTCTAGATTTTTCCCAACTAATCAAGATTAAGCAACTGTAGTGACAAACTTCGGCAATTAGTTTAAAAAATAGCTGATAATCTTCATATCCACTTTTATATTGTCCCGCTAGTTGTCCGCTGCTAAAAAGCATCTGTACGTCATCAAGGATAATCAGACAGCGATGCTTGCGGAGGTAGTCGAGAAGTTGGGAAATTTGGGTTTCAATGTTTTGCGGAATGTCTGTTTTTTCAGAGAAGATTTGCAGGAGATTGGTAAGAGTTGTATTAAGGGTGGGGGAAAATTGAAGACTGCGATAAATTACGTAATCAAAGTTAGTTTTGATTTGTTCTATGAGTCGGAGTGCGAGGGTGGTTTTGCCTATTCCGCTGATTCCCAGAAGTGCGATGAGGCGCGATCGATCTTGTAATATCCAGGTTTCGAGGGTGGTGAGTTGGGGAGTGCGATCGTAGAAGTTGAAGATTTCCGGTGCGTCGCCTAAGTCGATGTGGGGTTGAGTTGGGGTTTCTGGTGGGTTTTGAGGAGAGGAGGGCGATCGGGCTTTTTCTGGACAAACATTGACGTTATTAACTGTTACATTATCATTACCGATAGTTTGCGAGTAATTATAAAATCTTGCTCTTTCTAGTTTAGCTCTAACATTTACTTTACTAACTTTTTCTCCTAATACCTCTGATAGTAGCTTCCATAATTCAGCAGCAGCAACCCTAACATAACCTTCAGTACAATCACGGTCTTGCGCTACTTTTGTTGCATATTTTCGACCTTGGAGCACTTCTTTTAAAATAGCCTCTTGCAGGTCGTCTAAGTGCTTCCCTGTTTTGGCAAAGACTCTTTCATCAGCAAATATTAAGACTTCCTTAAGCTCCATATATCGCGTTTGGGGTAACTTTTACTAATTTTAACTTATTTTTTATAACATTTTAGATAACATTATCTAACTTTTTGTAACAGTTAAGTAAGCCATCAGCCAAAGTGGTCATTGTTATGATTTTTTTAGTGAAGGTTGGTTGCACTGGACTCTCGGCTTGTAGATATTTCAGACATTTGGACTCTGGGTGTCTGGGGTAAGTCCCGACCTCTCCGACGGCAAATACTTATATTTTGACAGATTCTGTAAAAAAGTGAGTCTCAGTACACGGAGAACTAAAGAGATCCCAATGCTTTTGAAGACAAAGATGGAAAATCCTGTACGTCATGTGGGGGAACAGGAAAGATAAAGCCAAAAGGTGCCGTTAGAGAGGCAGTATGCCAAAAGTGCCAAGGCAAAGGTTGGACTAGATAATACTGAGTTTAGTTGAATCCTACAAAGATCGAGGGAGTATTTATGGCTAAAAAACAAATGGGTGAAGTTAAAACGCCAACAGGTTCTTCTTACTATTATTATTGGGATGAGGATACTGGCGAAGTCTATGTTGGCAGTGAATCTGCTGGTAAAGCGTCGTCTTCTGATGAAGCTTGGCGTAAAGCAAACTACTACGCTACTACGCTTCAGAAATGGAAGGATTGATTGAGAAAAGTTGCGCTCTCTTGAACCTACTATGCGGTAGTGGAAAGGATGGGAGAAGGTGCAGGGAGCGATCGAAGTTTATCACCCAAATCTAGGTCAAGTCTGACTGATGACTAACAATTTTTGAAATCGAAAAGGAGCTTTTTTTATATGAGTCAAAATCGTATGCCAGATGCTAGCGATCCTTACAAGCTACAAGAGTGGGCAAACCAACAGCGAGAGAATAACAGCGATTCAAGTTCGAGTACAGATGAAAACCTTGTCAAATATGTTGCCAAAGGTGTTGCTAACGAATTTGGCGCTATTGGTGTGGGTGTCGCTAGTGAACTGGGGCGAATTGCTTTAGGAGTTGTTACCCTTGGACTTTCTGAAGAATCAAAATATAAAGATTGATTAACATCAGTAGAGATCGCCAACATTTACAAGAAAGGTTAAAGGTTAGGCGATCGCTCTATCGAATCTACTATTTGCTACAAAGTTACAAGCAATCTGATAAGTATATTAAGGAAAAAATGAGGTAAAAATGGAAAGATTGATCTATCGTATGGTTGAGGAAGCTGAAAAAAACGCTACAAGATATTATGAGAGGGCTGAATACTACGAAAATCAAGGAGATAGTAATCAAGCTCTTGCCAACTATGTAGACTCACTTCGTTATCATGCTGAATACACAGACTATAATGAGAAAGCTTATAAACAAAGATGGATTGACGGAGTTCTAGAAAGTGGAACAGCTAATTCAGGTGATAGTATATACTACGAGATAGAAAATCAGGTTGAATTCTTTTTGAATCTGTCCATACGTCTAGCCTGCATAGTTAATCATTATAATGATGATCGTGACGAACTGAAGAAAGCATACCTTGCAGAGAAACAAAAACTAATATTTGATGCAGTAAGTGTTCATAGAAGAGTTTTTAATGTTAAACAAATAAAACTTTATGATAGCCTGTCAGAGCACGTTAGAGTGACAAGCAATATAATAAACAGAAATAAAGAAGCTCTCGAAAAAATCAAAAAAGTTAGTCCAGAACAAGAGTCGGACGCAACATTTAAAAAAATCAGAGTTGCTTTGCTTAAAATTAGTGAAACAAAAATTCCTCTTGTAGCTTTAGAAGAAAAGCCAGGTTCCTTCATCGCTACAGCAGCTTACTCCACTTCCAAACACCCGGACATAGACACATTCCGCAATTTCCGTGACAAAAAACTTTTAACCAATCCTGTTGGTCAAGGTTTAGTCAGCCTATACTACAATATCAGCCCTAGCATCGCTAACTATGTGAAGAGGCAACCAGTCATCAAGAGCTTTTTAAGACAGCAGTTAGAGCGTTTAGCTGAGTGGATGCGTAGCCAAGGAATGAAAAGTTAGTAGTAGAGTTTTAAAAGGAACTATCTAAGAAGCAGGGAGAAAAACCGATCGCCCTTATCTTCCCCAACTTGCGATCGCCCTTACTTTCTAATTGAATTAAGCAGTAGGATTATCATCTTGATTGCGCTGATTTAAGAGGATATCAAGTATCCGTCTTGTCTCAATCCTCAAACCCTCAATATTCGACTGTTGTCGGTCAATGTTAGCCTGCTGGCGCTCCATCCTTTGAAATAACTGTTCCCGTTCCTCTCTTGCCTCTGCTGCCGCATTTGCTAAAGCTTGAATAACCCTAGCATTACTCTCTATCAAGCGATTATTATTCTCTGTCGAGAGCGCGATACTATCTACCCGATTAGTCAAACTTTCTAACGAGTTAGCTATATTATCTACCCGGTTAGTCAAACCTTCTACTGAGTTAGCTAATCGGTCTAGCCTATCATCATCCCACCGCTCTGTACTCATATATTTTCTCCTTTCCTCTACTTTTTACAATAAGTTCAATTTTAGTTTATGAGCGTACATTTCGCGTAGGTGTAGCCAGCAGTAGGCATCGCTCTCTCATCTTTCCCAAAATGCGTAGGCGTAGGCAGCCGTAGGCATCGCCCCTATCTTTCCCAACGTGCGTAGGCAAAGCGGGCCGCAGGCATCGCCCTAATGTCTAATTGAATTAAGCAGTAGGATTATCCCCCCGATCGTGCTGATTTATCAGAATATCAAGAATGCGACGATTTTCAGTTTGAAGCCCACGAATCTCCTCTTGTTGTTGGACAATAATATCGTTTACCCTGAGTTTGGGTTGTTACCCGATCGCGAACCAATACTGACAATACTTCTAACAGTTGCTCTTGCTATTCAAAAGTGAGATTTTGAGCCTGACTCAGTACCCGCTATAAGTAGACATAGGCTTTATTTTGAGATTTTTGACTCTTGTTGCTATTATATGGCAATTTCTGGTTATAACTTCTGAAATTTTGCTCTCGCGATCGCCCCTAATTTCTGATTGAGTGGATCGCTATTGATTATCCTCCAAATCGCGCTGATTTAATAGAATATCAAGCATCCGTCTTGTCTCAATTCTCAAACCCACAATTTCTTCTTGCTGGCGATCCATCCTTTGAAATAGCTGTTCCCGTTCTTCCCTTGCCTCTGCTGCCACATTCGCTAACGCTTGAATCACACGAGCATTACTCTCTACCATGTTAGCTAATCGATCTAGTCTATCATCATCCCACCGATCTGTACTCATATATCTTTCTCCTTTGCAAATTATTAGAGATGCCTCTTTAATTATGCCAGATGGTCTAAAACTTTGCTACTGCGTTCGCTTCTGCTGCTAAAGCATCCAGTTTCCCGTTAACAATATCTTTTTCTAACTGAACATCCCATCGTTGATAATCCAAATCCAAAAACCACTCTAACAACTCTCCCATCTCCTCTGGTGGAAGTTGCAGAATAGCGTTTTCTATCTGTTCAATAGTCAACATTTGCTTTTCCTAGTTCTTGAGTTTTCATAGTTCATAGCTATTGAAAATTATTAAAGCTACCTGTTCAATGATACCCAACTACTCTGAAATTTTCCAAAGTGCGATCGCTATATGTTCATTATTCACCTATCAACTCATCGTATTCTATCTGCCTACCAATCCCAAACCAGTCCAGGTACTTGACAAAACCCCATCTATAAGCAATAATGGTAGATTGTCTGTCCAAACCCTGCTCGGATCAGGTTGAGACATTCCCAAAGCTGACAAAGCACCGCAAAACAGATTGATTTCAACCTGTAGGCTTCGGCAAAACACTTGTCAGCTACCTGTACGGCAACCCAAATTACAACCAGAATGACTTACGCAATTATTGAAACAGGCGGCAAACAACTGCGAGTAGAGCCCGGCCGCTTCTACGACATCGAACTGCTTCAC
The DNA here is from genome assembly GCF_000180455.1 of Kamptonema sp. PCC 6506. Lineage (NCBI taxonomy): Bacteria > Bacillati > Cyanobacteriota > Cyanophyceae > Oscillatoriales > Microcoleaceae > Kamptonema > Kamptonema sp. PCC 6506. The sequence continues at coordinate 60,297 of NZ_CACA01000310.1, read as the reverse complement.
GTCGAAGCCGAAGCTACAGTCACTATTGACAAAGTATTTCTAGTTCAGCATGGAGACGACGTTCACATCGGTCAGCCATTGGTTGAAGGTGCGACGGTAGAAGGTACTGTCCTCCGGCATTTCCGAGGTCGCAAGGTCATCGTCTATAAGATGCGGCCCAAAAAGAAAACTCGCAAGAAAAAGGGCCACCGCCAAGAAATTACTCGCTTGATGATTGATTCTATCAGTCTTCAAGGATCTGCGATCGCCAAAAAAGAAGATGCGATGGCTACGCCGGCCGAAGGCATCGCACCAACCACCCCAGCAACCGCCGAAACTGCATCAGAATAGAAAATAACAATTTAAAGTTGAGGACATTATGGCCCATAAGAAAGGTACAGGTAGTACACGCAACGGTCGCGACTCTAACTCTCAGCGCTTAGGTGTTAAGCGTTTTGGCGGTCAAGTTGTTAAAGCTGGCAACATTCTAGTCCGTCAACGCGGCACAAAGTTTCACCCCGGTAACAATGTAGGTATCGGCAAAGATGATACTTTGTTCGCCCTCGTTGATGGCGTAGTGACTTTTGAGAGAAAGGGTAAAACCCGCAAGAAAGTCAGTGTTTATGGTTCCCCAGTAGTTGAAGCCGAACCCGTAGCGGTTTCGGCATAGTCAACAGCTAAATTGAGAAAGCCGATTTTTTAAAGGAACCGGGTTTCTCAATTTAGCGAAATGAATCAGCCCTGCTTAAATAAGGAAAGGGCTGTTTCATTTTTCCGAAACCCGCCAGGGGTTAAAACCCCTGAGTAATAGCCCAAGTCGGTTAAAACCGACTCAAATACTAGCTATCTAGTCGTCTTCAGACGACTTTCACTATCAGACAGGGGTTTCAACCTCTGGCGGACTATAGCAACTAGCACAAATTTAGTCAGGCATCTCAGAGTATCAAACCTGATTCTATCAACCGATAGCTGCGTCTGATGCACCCTACAAGTTAATTTAAGTGTAATACTTGGCTTTAGTCCTCAGAAATTTATTTAAGCGTTGTGCTTTGGGGAAACCAGAAGTTCTAGACTTAGCAACAGGGCAATCATTATCAGCCCAAAAGTCTAACTGACTCAACACTTAAAAAAATCATGTTTCCAACACATCGCCCTCGCCGCCTTCGCCAAAATCCCCAACTACGTAGGATGGTACGCGAAACGGTCTTGACTACTAACGATTTAATATATCCTCTGTTTGCCGTGCCAGGGGAATCTGTAGCGACAGAAGTTAAATCTATGCCGGGAGTCTACCAGCTATCGGTAGACAAAATTGTAGAAGAAGCCAAAGAAGTTTACGACCTCGGCATTCCCGCAATTATCTTATTTGGCATTCCTGAAGATAAGGATACAGAAGCTACGGGCGCGTGGCATGACTGCGGAATTGTGCAAAAAGCTACCGCAGCAGTTAAAAAAGCCGTACCCGACCTCGTGGTAATTGTGGATACTTGTTTGTGCGAATATACCAGTCACGGTCACTGCGGCTATTTGCAAGTCGGAGATTTAACTGGTCGGGTTTTGAACGACCCCACACTGGAGTTACTAAAGAAAACTGCGATCGCTCAAGCTCAAGCTGGTGCTGATATTATCGCACCTTCGGGGATGATGGATGGTTTTGTGCAGGCAATTCGCGAAGGCTTAGACGGCGCTGGATTTGAAGATATCCCTATTCTTTCTTATGCAGCTAAATATGCCTCAGCTTATTATGGCCCATTCCGGGATGCTGCTGATTCAACTCCGCAATTTGGCGATCGCCGTACTTACCAAATGGACCCCGGAAATGGTCGCGAAGCCCTCAAGGAAATTGCCCTTGACATCGCTGAAGGCGCTGATATGCTAATGGTCAAGCCAGCTTTGGCTTACATGGACATCATCTGGCGCGTCAAGGAAGCCACTAATTTACCAGTCGCAGCCTACAACGTTTCTGGCGAATATGCGATGGTAAAAGCCGCCGCCCTTAATGGTTGGATTGATGAACAAAAAGTCGTAATGGAAACCCTCACAGGGTTTAAACGCGCTGGTGCTGACTTGATTTTAACGTATCATGCCAAGGATGCAGCCCGTTGGCTTTAAGCCCGCAAGCGGTTTTGAACTGTAAGTTTTGTAGGGTGGGTAATCCTCACCCTGCTGCTGTTTTTAAGAGATTTAGATAGTCGAAAATGTCATAAATCCATAACAAAAAAACTAAGATTTTTGCCAAAATGTATTGATAATTACCGAATAGATGGATAAGATATGAAAAGTAATAAGTAGGTGGATATAAAAAACAGTAGATGTTTTGTAGAGGCGGGTTTAGCCAGAGACTATACTATCAGGCACTTTTCCAGATAAAAAACCGTCATCTACTACGTTTACTATCAGCTTTGTTGCCGGCATTATTAACAAAAAATGGGCTGCTAAAGCGCGAATCGTTTAAAGCCGTCAGCATACAAATACACCAATTTCAGATAGTTTAAACCCAACTTGAAGGCAAATTGAGAATGAACTCAACCACGAGAGATTACCGCAACATCCAATTTTGTATCGGTTCTGAGCAGGTAGACCTACATCAATTAAAAGGGTTGTTTAAAGGAGCAGCTTTTTGGGCAAGGGAGCGATCGCTCTTAGATTTAGAAACCGCGCTCCGGTTCAGCGAACCAGTAGTTAGTGTTTGGGATGGCGATCGCATGATCGGGTTCGCTCGCGCTACATCAGACGGTATCTACCGCGCCACAATTTGGGATGTAGTCATTAATCCTGACTATCAAGGCGGCGGACTCGGCCGCAAGTTAGTACAGACTGTTTTAAGCCATCCTCGGATGTGTCGAGTAGAGCGAGTCTACCTGATGACAACCTACAAACAAAGTTTCTACGAACGCATTGGTTTCCAGTGCAATGCAAGTACGACAATGGTGTTAGAAAATCAACCCATAGACGCGAATATGGTGTTAGAAAATCAACCACTTGATGCGAATATGGTAGTCGAAAATCAACCCATTGATGCGAACGGAGAAGTTAATTTTCATCCTGTCAAGCTGACTGTATGATCTTAGCTTTTAAGATTTTTAATAGAGTAGAAAAAGAGGTGCAATGCACTTCTTTTTTTATTGTTATTATCTATAACAACCGACGCAAATATTAGATAGATTAGATAGGACAAGACTTACGCATCAACCAAAGAAACCGGGTTTTTTGACGAAAATACTTCGCCCGTACCCACATACGATCTCAAAAACCCGGTTTCTGGAACCATGACCGTAAGTCCTATAGGAATAAAATTTAATATTATTCATTTTCTAAATGCGATCGCAAACCTTTTTATCCCAGCTAGATCGGCATAAATTCCAATATCACGGTAACTACCCGCACTATGCAATATCTCAACCACAACCTCAGCTTGTCCCTCCATCATTTCCACCAACCAGACACCACCCGATCGCAAATAATCCGGCGCTGTTGCTACTAAATGCCGAATACAGTCTAACCCATCACTTCCCCCATCTAAGGCTAAATGAGGCTCATGTTTAGCCACTTCCGGCTGCAAATTAGGCACTAAACTACTAGGAATATAAGGCGGATTAGCAACCATACCGCTAATTTGACCCCGTAGGGGCAAACCATCTATAATTGCGCTTTCTAAAGGTTCCCACCACGAACCTTGATAAAATTGAATGCGATCGCTTAAACCCAAATTATCTGCATTTTGCCTAGCAACAGCGATCGCATCCGAGCTATAATCCACAGCATGAATCAAAGTATTTGTCAAGCTTTCTGCTAAACCCAGCGCGATCGCACCGCTACCAGTTCCCAAATCTACCCAATGGGATTTTGCATTTAAACTTTCTATCTGCGATCGATGTTTAGCTGCTTCCACCGCTAAATCAATTATCAATTCTGTCTCTGGACGCGGAATCAATACCGCAGGCGTTACTTTTAGAGAAAAATGCCGCCAATAGGCAGTTCCAGTTAAATATTGTACAGGCATCTGTTCGCTGACTCGGCGGTGCCATAAATCCTTAAGGTCAGTAAAAGGTAACTTCAGAGTAACTTCGGGCGAATTTTTGAAGGATTCTAGGCGGAGACTTAAGCGATCGATCCCTGCTAACTCTTGCAGCCACCACTCAAGTTCGGTTAGAGAAATGTTAGATGCGATCGCCTCAGCTTTCGCCTGATTTAACCACTCCCAAAGTTCTAACCCTGATACAACCATATAATAATCCGTCATTTAATAAAATGATAAAATCGCCGCCAAAGATGGCGGCGTTACAGATATTTTTGCGTAAGTCCTGACCAATTAACAGTTAACAGTTAACAGTTAACTATTAGCGACGAGGTTGACTTGGGACTGGAGCAGAAGGTCTTGCTCCTGGTTGTGCTGGTTGCAGTTGGTTTCCACCTGATGGTTGCAGAGTTCGCACGTATTCCAGCGACTCTCTCGGTGGTACTAAAATAATTTGGCTCAAAAATGGATCGTTGTCAGTCCGCATTGCTTCCAAAACAGCTTCTAAATTCACAACCTCGATCTTGAGCGAGGAAGCAATATTTGGTTGTTGTTGCTTAAAGCGCTCCAACATCCCCTGTAATTCCTCTTTATTGAAAAACAAAGGAATAACTTGCTCTTGACCCCGTTGAATTGTCAAATATCCATTTTCTGGGCCGCCTCTAGCTAAGAAAAGAGGGACACCGCTAAATTCATTTACCTGTTGGCCGCCTTGGCGCAATAGGGTTTTAGCAGACTCCACTTGGGTAGTGGTAGGAACATAGGCAAATTGTACTTCCTCTGCCTTACCCTTGTTAGCTTGGCTTAACTGGTAAATTTCCCCCAGAGATACTGGTACTACCTTCACTGATGCTGCTAATTGAGGATTTCTAGTTTTTAGGCGATCGACAAAAGCTTGAGCATCCCGTTGACTGATAAAAACTCCAGCTACAGAGGTATTGCTGCCGCTTTGACCTTCTTTGGGAACGGAAGCGATCAGGGGCGCACCTTGCGCGTCAGTAATCGTAAATACTGGCACTGGGCGTAACTTTTCCAAAACCTGGGGATCGGGCAGTGCCAGTGCCGACATATTGCGTGTGAGGGCAGGGGCGAGCAAAGTGCTTCCTAAAATCCCCAACACTGCGCCCAAACGAACTAATGATTTCATAAAACCTCACGGGACTTTGGAAACCAAGGGTTAGAAACCCTTATAGAAAAATGGACTCGGCATTTTTAAATGCGGCCAAGATTGGCGCTAGAATATACCTTGCCAAAAGAAATAGAGTTAAACAAAGACTCTTGCCTTTATCTATGATAAGTAGTCGCAGACTGATACTTTTAATTCAGACTTTCCTAGACAATCTAAGAAAAGCTAAATATAGCAATCCTATTGCAAGGATTGGTGGTATCCCACAAAGCTATAACCTTGCGGCAATAGCGCTTTTTAATGTCTTAGACACCCGCAAACATTGAGGACTACTCCAGAATAGGCACGCCTGTATTTGCTGGTAGCTTAAAAAGCTTTCACGGTTGGCAACTTTCGTAGTTGCGAGTTATTTTGTCCTTTTAGCCGAACCATTGGTTTCTGACTACACCCAGATTATACCAAAACGACTGGAATGCAAGGAAAGCCTTGAAAAATAGGTTTCAAAAGCCGAGTCATTGTTCACACATTTTCGCGCATTTTTTGGGAAAGTCGCGAAAATGTAGTCCTAGCATTTGCTCTTTTGGTTTGTTTCCGGTAATTTCCGGTCACAATCTAAAAGGCTGAGACTGACTCATTATGTAGTTATACGGCTTCTAAATCGGGATGACAGGATTTGAACCTGCGACATCCTGCTCCCAAAGCAGGCGCGCTACCAAGCTGCGCTACATCCCGTTGTTGTCATTTTTTATTCTATGGCCATTAGCTCATAGAATGATGCAATTGTCAAGCTTTTTTTGATTTTAGCTTAACTACGCACCTTGAGAAACAAAACTTTTGATTGAGTTGTTCCCAAACACCAACATTTTTTTGATGGCATTGCCAATATATCATACTTTGGTGGTTTTGGGCAAATTCAATTTTGGCTTAATTTCGCAAAAAAATGACATCTTGGCAGCTTTGAGGGCTAGTCTGGATACCAAAACATTCCTTTGATCCCCTCTGGATCGGACAGGAACCCCAAGTTTCGGTAGAAATCTACCACATGAGGGTCAGCAAATAGGGTAATGTTGCTGATATCTTCGCTGCGGAGTTTTTTAATGATGTACTGCATCAGCGCCTTACCTAAGCCCGATCCCTGGAATTCTGGATGAACCACTACATCCCAGAGTGTGGCATTAAAAGCATGGTCTGATGTGGCTCTGGCAAAACCGATCAACCGCCGCTGGGCTCCTCGCATTTCCCACATGGAAACGACTAGGAAACTGTGTTGAATGGCTTTTTTGACTTTACGCAGGGGGCGGCGAGACCACCCAACTGCATTACAGAGTTCTTCGAGCTCGTAGAGGTCTATGTCGCGATCGGTACTAAACAAGATGCGACTATTGCCAGTAGTGGGTTTGCGAAAGGGCGGGGATAGCAAATCGCTTGCCCCAAAAGCAAAATCTTCCTCAAATTCCGCTGTCTGGGGCGTAGAGGCAGAGTCAGAACCGCTAAATAAGTTTTTCCAAAAACCCATGCAGGCGTGGTTAAGGTAGTAGAAGTTGAATGACCTTAATAGCTAGTATATCTCCCGTACCTCCCCTCAATTATGGCTCCGGGTTTAAAACCATCTACATTGGAACTGCTCAAGCGCTTTAATCGGGCGTTTCCCCAATTTTATGAGCAATTTGTCAGCAGTGAGATTCAATTACAAAACCTGAAGCTAGCCTACCAGTTATACAAAACGAGGCAAGCTGTGATTGAAATTAGACCGGAGGGTAGTAAAAGTGCTCTGCATTTTGCTTACCGTAACCAGTCTTTCCTGCTGAGCGATATTTTTGGCGTGCTGGCGGCCTACGGGCTGACGATTCACAGCCTCAGTCTCTATGGACAAATTTACCCACCGATGTTGGTGTTTATCAAGTTGGTGGTGTCACGCGGGGGTAAGGTTCTGACGGATAAAACCGCAGAAAATGTCTGTAGGGCCGTTCGGGAGGCCCTAGCGGGGCATTTTGAAGTGGAAGAAATGCTCGCTGTGGAATTTAATCTGGATGCGGGTTTGGAGGATGTGGCGACTGAGTTCTATGTCGATCCTGTTTTCCATTTACCTGCTTTGCTGATTGAGGCGGATAACCAGCCTGGACTTTTCTATAAGGTAATGTATGCCATTTGGCAAGAGGATTTGTTGGTGGTGAATGCTAATTTGCTGGTTTGGCGGGGGCGTACTCGCTTGATTTTGTATTTGTTGGGGCCGAATGAGAGTTTGATTCCTGAGTATCTGGGGCAGAAAATTGCTGAGGGGGTGAGGCAGAGGTTGCTGGGCGAGCGTTTTTAAGTATAGCAACCGCCTTGGCGGTTAGGGAGTGTTAAAATCAATAAAAACTTAACTAATTTTACCTCAGATGGTAACAACTACCTTGACTCCTCCGCTACGAAGTAATGAGGAAAAATTAATTACTTTGACAGGCATTAAATGGCTAACATTTAAAGCGATAATGTCTGATGTCGGCGATGGTAGAGCCTGGAGAATTGCTTATGCCGAAGGAGTTTTAGAAATCAGAATGCCATTGCCTAAACATGAAAGACCTAAAGTTATGCTCGAACTCTTTATTGGAGCTTTAGCAGATGAGTTAGAAATTGAAGCTATGAGTCTCGGTGCGTTGACTCTTGAACGGGAGGATTTAGCTCGTGCTATTGAACCAGATACTTGTTTTTACATTCAAAATGAATCTTTAGTTAGAGATAAAGATGAAATTGATTTACCCGCAGATCCTGCACCGGATTTAGTAGTAGAATCAGACTACACGAGTTCTTCTTTGAATAAGTTCTCGATTTATGCTTCTCTGGGGGTTCCTGAAATCTGGAGATATCGAAATCAAAGTCTTCAAGTATATCAATTGGTTGATGGAAGCTATGAAGAGAGGGAGAATAGTCTGGCTTTTCCGTTTTTGCCGATCGCAGAAATTCCGGGTTTGATAGAACAAAGTAAAACTATCGGACAAAGGGCGGCGGTGCGTTTGTTTCGGGAAAGGGTTAGGGAAGTTTTGGCGGAGTGAGTCAGTCCTACGGCAAGCAACGCTATGCCGATTAAAAATTAAAAATTAGAACTTAATCTAATTTTCAATTTTCAATTTTTAATTGTTTTTACTGTTCAATGCGTTGACCATCGCGGAAAATTCCCGGAAAGCGCTTGCCGTTGGCATCTACGATCGTCCCTTTGCCGTGAGGTAATCCTTTCCGCAACTCTCCTTCATAGCGGATGCCGTTGGCAAAGGTACAAATTCCTCTAGCATCGAGTTCGTCACTATAAAACTGACCTTGGCAGCGGGTGCCGTCCGGGCGGGTGAATGTCCCATTACCTAAAGGGTGTCCGCCCACAAATTCTCCCTGAAAGCGATCGCCATTGGCGAAGATAAATTGCCCGCGACCACTCGGCGTACCGATTCTTCGTTCTATATCGAAAGGGCCGATGTAGCGATCGCCATTCGTGAAAATTGCCGTACCAAATCTGATTTTGCCATCTTGGAATACTCCCTCAATTCGAGCATCATTCAAGAAAATGAAAACTCCTCTGCCATTTGGTAGACCCTTGCGAAACTGACCTTCATAGCGATTGCGATCGTCATATACATATACTCCCGTACCATTGGGCAAACCGTTAAGGAAATTTCCGATATAGCTGTCGCCATTGTTGTAGTCACATTTCACTCTGCCTGTGGGGATATTGGGTATGCAGCGACCTGAAGTAGCTTCTGCTTGGGCCAGTGATGGCAACGGCTGTATAAGATAGCTAGTAGTTCCAATAACTGATGCAACTAATAACCCGATTCCTAGTTTTTGAGATTGGAAAATCATTGGTAGAGTGTCTCCTATCCACTTGTAGCTATAATTGTCTTGTATCCTTTTTCTGCTGTCTTGTATCATTAAAATTCTTCCTTTTTACCCCATAAAACTTTCCAATTCTCGCTCATTCCGCTAGCTTGCCTTGGCGGAAAACGCCCGGAAAGCGCCTCCCCTTAGTATCGATGATTGTGCCAAAGCCATGAGGTACACCTCCGCGCAATTCACCTTCATAACGGGCACCGCTGGGGAAAGTGCAGTTAGCTTTAGCATCAAGAGCTTGATTTAAGAACTGTCCAGTGCAGCGCGTGCCATCTGTCCGCGTTAATACCCCTCTACCAAAAGGGGAACCCGCAAAGAATTGTCCTACGTAGCGATCGCCGTTAGCATAAATAAATTCTCCTTGCCCACCAGGTTGACTGCTAATAACGTTAGTTTCTACATTCCTAACTACCTGAAAATTTCCGATGTAGCGATCGCCATTAGGAAATATCACCGTCCCCTGTTTCATCGTGCCATTTTGAAACACTCCGTCATAGCGAGCGTCGTCTTTAAATATAAATAATCCTCGACCATGAGGTACGCCATTACGGAACATTCCGTCATAGCGATCGCCATTGGCATAAACATAGATTCCTCTACCCTGCGGCTGGCCATTGACAAAATCCCCTTCATAGTTATCGCCCCCCTCGTAATTGCATTTCACTTTCCCGGTAGGGGGACTACCTTCGCAGTAGGGCGGACGTTTTCCATCTCCTTTTGGCTCTTGGGCTAATAATGAAAGCGAGTCGATCGGATTAGCGAGGCATCCCATACAAGCAGCAGCAAATATTATAGTTCGAGCCAACTGTCGAATTGAACCAAGCATGGAAACATTTCCTCCGATTGTACTTCTTAATACACTTAAAAAATCGCGTTCAATAGAGATAGTTAGATAGCGATCAACTTTAGCTTGTTGATTTTCTAATCTCTTTACCGCTGCGTTAAACGATTGCTAGTTCCTGGTTTTCTAACAATTGTATTATTCAAATTGGGATCGGACTTAACTGGTTTTTCTCCTACTACTTTGGCAATTTCAACACCGCTTTGTTCCAAAAATACGACCGGATCTTGTCCTGGCTTAATATCAACCCGCTTGACTAAGACCTGCCCATTACCAAGCCTCTGCCCTACTTTGACATATCGGCTGGTTGCCTCGGTCGGAACTTTTACAATCACTTGTATTTCGTTACCAACTTTTACTACACCACTAACTTCTATCCCGCTAGCGATGCCTGTATCAGGCGGTGGAGGAATCGCCGGTCCTGGTCGTTGGCGCGGGGGATTGGGATCTACCCATTGCGGGGGGCGTTTATCTACTGGCAATTCCGGCAAATCTGGTACTCCTAAAGGTTTGGCAGCTACTGGTATAGGAGGAAGAGGCCCACCTGTTCCTAAACCGGGAGCTCGACGAATACCTAATGGTGGAGGATTTAGCTCCGGTAGTTGTGGAACAGTTGAAGTTCCAGCGCTGCTGCCTTTCGGCAGGGAAGAAAGTCCTCGTGAACTGCTGCCTAATAATGGAGAGGGAGCTTGTCTTGGAACCGTCGGTAGCGAGATAAGCTCCCTTCCAAGAGCTTTCTCTTGAGGTTTGTTTGAAGACAGTGGTAGAACCGGAGGTATGGCTTTAGGTAGAACTGGAGGGGGACCGATTAAGACTGGCAGCGTGGGGAGTGAGGCAACTTGACGATCTGGTAGTTTGGGGAGGGAACTACCCGTTGAGGCTCCATTAACTCCTTGAGTAGGTACAGGAAGATTTTGAACTGTTTGAGGAGGAAGTACGGAAAAAGGGTCTGTTTGTAAAGGAGCTTGTGAAATTGAAGGGCTGGGAAGCTGTGACCGGTTGTTGTTACCAGCGCCAGATAGAGCTTGTCTGGCTCGTTCGTCTGGATTTGTGGACTGTATCAAGCCTATAGCGGCTGTTGTCCCAGTTGACTTTGGTGTTACCAGAGGCGAGGCAAAAGTCGGGCTAGGGGTAGCGCTGGGCGAACCCGTTGCCCCAGCAACTGGAGAGGGCGAAGCACCGCTAGGAGCGGGGCTGGGGGTCGGGCTGGCTTGATTGTTGCCAGAGTCGGAGCCACATCCGCCTGTCCAAAGGGCTAGCAAACTTATAGCTACAAGAAATGAAAATTTACGCATAGTCAGTCACCCAAATGCCTGTTCTTAAGATAGCTAAATTTAATCGCATTCGCATTCTAATTGATACTCTGGCGCTAACTGCAACCCATATTAAAGTAAGATTACGATAAAATTTGCTTTTATTAAGGGTTAGCGAATCCAGTTCAATAAAAAAATTGTGGTTCCTACGGCTGGCTACGCCTGCCTATCGAACTCTTGTTTGTCAGGAAAATATGGGCTATTTGCAGGTTAGTAATCCTAAAGACGATTGCGAGGGCGGCAAAGTTGCTCAAGTTGGCCTGAATGGTATGATGTCTGAGGAATGACGATCGCGAAAGGGTAACTCGGCATGGGACAAACGTCTGTATCTCCTGTTGCGCTAATAATTTTAGACGGTTGGGGCTATCGTGAAGAGACTGACGGAAATGCGATCGCCGCCGCTAAGACTCCAGTAATGGATAGTTTGTGGGCCGCTTATCCGAGAACTCTGATCCGCACGGCGGGCAGGGCTGTGGGGTTGCCGGAAGGTCAAATGGGTAACTCTGAGGTGGGCCATTTGAATATTGGCGCTGGCCGGGTAGTTCCTCAAGAGTTGGTGCGGATTTCGGATGCAGTTGAAGACGGCAGTTTGCTTAGCAATCCGGCTTTGGTGAAGGTTTGCTCGGATGTGCGCGATCGCAACTCTAAGTTACACCTCATCGGTCTTTGTTCGGAGGGCGGTGTTCACTCCCATCTCGACCATATTTTCGGGTTGATAGATTTGGCAAAGGCTCAAGGTATTTCCGATCTCTGCATTCATGCGATCGCAGATGGCCGCGATACTAATCCGAAAGAGGGAATTGAAGCTCTAGGAAAGATTGAAAGTTATATCAATCAAGTCGGTGTAGGCCGGATTGTGACGGTCAGCGGTCGCTACTATGGGATGGATCGCGATAAGCGCTGGGATCGAGTTAAGCTGGCTTACGATGTGATGGTAGGGGTTGGGCCTGGTGATGGGCGTTCGGCTGTGGAGTTATTGAGGACTTCCTATTCTGAAGGGGTGACGGATGAGTTTGTGATTCCCACTCGAATCGCGCCGGGGGCAGTAGAATCTGGAGATGGGATAATTTTCTTCAATTTCCGCCCAGACAGGGCTAGAGAACTCACACAGGCTTTGGTAGATCCTAATTTTACAGGGTTTGAAAGACAGCAAATTCAACCCCTAACTTTGGCGACGTTCACGCAGTATGACCCTAAGTTGCCGGTGTTGGTAGCTTTTGAACCGCAGAATTTGAATAATATTTTAGGCGGTGCGATCGCGGCTCGTGGTTTGAAGCAGTTTCGGGCGGCGGAAACTGAAAAGTATGCTCACGTAACTTATTTTTTTAATGGGGGTTTAGAGGAGCCTTTTGAAGGGGAGGATCGGGAGTTGGTACAAAGTCCGATGGTACCAACTTATGACCTCGCACCGGAAATGTCTGCCTATGAGCTAACTGATGTGGCGATCGCAGCGATCGAAAAGCAGATTTATTCGCTAATGGTGATTAACTATGCTAACCCGGACATGGTAGGTCATACGGGAATTATGGAAGCAACTGTGACTGCGATCGAAACTGTAGATAAATGTTTGGGCCGCCTGTTGGAAAGTATCAATAAAGCTGGCGGTACAGCGATTATTATTGCCGATCATGGTAACGCTGAGTTGATGTGGGATGAAAACGGCAATCCCTGGACAGCTCACACAACTAACCCAGTACCCTTTATCCTTGTAGAAGGGGAAAAGTTAAAAATTCCCGCACACGCAACTGATGTTCCTCTGAGGGCTGACGGCTGTTTAGCTGACATTGCGCCGACAATTCTGGAGATTTTGAAATTACCTCAACCCCCAGAAATGACAGGTAAATCGATGGTTGAAGCCGCCGATTTTGAAGTCCGAGCCAATCGTACTCCCGTGCGAGTACGGTTGTAGGAATCTTAACAGTTAACAGTTAACAGTTATAGCAACCGCTTTGTCAGTTAGGAAAATCGCTCATAGCCCAAACCATTGACTCTCTTTCCCTCTTCCCCTAGCCCCTAGCCCCTAGCCCCTAGCCCCTAACCGCCCTGGCGGTTGCCATAACAGTCATCAATTACCAATTACCAATTACCATGACTATTGTTCAAGTTTTACAAATTATCTGGTCTTTATCTGCTGTCGGAATTATCGTTTTTGTGCTGTTGCATAGTCCTAAAGGCGATGGCATTGGAGGAATTGGGGGACAAGCTCAATTGTTTACCAGTACCAAGAGCGCAGAAACAGCTATCAACCGGATTACCTGGGGTTTATCTATTGTTTTTCTGGGTTTAACACTGATTTTGAGTGCTGGTTGGTTAGCTCCAAAGTAGGTATCCTCTTTATTATTCGGGGTTGATGGTTCGGCGATTGAAATCGCTACTACACGAACGAAGTCCGCCTTCGCGGACTAGGAGATAAAGGGAGTATTTAAGCTAGATTTAGTATCTTCTTTTTCTTAATAGTCCGCGAAGGCGGACTTTGTTTGTATAGCCGCGATTTCAATCGCCCGTCTTTTTCTTAATAGTCCGCGAAGGCGGACTTTGTTCGTGTAGCCGCGATTTAAATCGCCCGTCTACTTAATTAGTTATGCTAGTTTGTTTATGTTGACTTATTTAAAACATCAGTTTTTGACCGTTTCAGTTGTAGCTTTTTGTACTTTTATTATAATAATTATTAGTCAGCTTCAAAGTGATGCTGCTAGCCTGAATACTCTAAACGATCGGCTCCCTTCACCACAAATTCATCCTTTACCTGCAACGCTAACTAATTGGAAAGATTCAACAGATAGCAGCGATTATTTTAACGAAGTTAAGACCTTAGAATTTGGTTATTTGGTGTGGTCGCAGTTTCCAATTAAGGTATATGTAGAGCAGGTTACTGATAACAATAGCTCTCAATCATGGAGTAAAACTGTGTTGAATGCTGTACTAGAATGGGGAGTCTATTTGCCGTTGGAAGTGGTAGATAAATTAGAAAAAGCTGATATTAGGATTTTACACGAGTCTCCACCTCTACGACAGGGACAATTACGGGCGCGCTCGGGTGAAACTCGCTATGAGTTATATGTTAGTAAACAGGGGGAGAGAGGTATTTTATCTCATCGTTGTACTATCTGGTTAAATCCGAGTCAAACAGGGAAATATATCGCTGCTGTGGCGCGTCATGAGTTCGGTCATGGGTTGGGAATTTGGGGCCATAGTCCTGTCGATACTGATGTCATGTATTTTGCTCAGGTGAGAACCCCCCCGCCAATTTCTGTGAGAGATATTAATACTTTGAAGCGGGTTTATGAGCAGCCAACTCGTCTGGGATGGCCGGAGATATAGCAACCGCTTTCAGGGGCTAAGGGCTAGGGGCTAGGGACTAGGGGAAGAAGGGGAAGAAAGGGAAGAATGGGAAGAAGGGGAAGAAAGGGAAGAATGGAATAGAATCTGAATTCAGAACTTCCTAACCCCATTGGCGGTTGCTATAATTAAAAATTACAAATTAAAAATTACAAACAATTACAAATTAAACAATTACAAATTTAAGAACAGAGTATATAATCCCTATTACTCCAATTCTTCAGGACTAGGTTCTAGGTGAGAAGCCTTGTTGGGGCGCGGGCGGGGGGATTCGCCCTGAATTTCACGGCTGTTGTAGGTATTTAAGGCTTCCCGGCTGGAGGTATATTCTTCTAAGTAGTTGTCATCTAGAGTGGAATTGCCAAGAGAGAGGGGATTTCTTTGGCTGGGGGAGAGGCGTTCTAATCGGCGATCGCTAGTTGCTGGCTTGCGAGTTAATGTTTTCCAAGCAACTTGGATACCAGTCAAGACATTGCGAGTGGTAATTTGTACTTTTTGGGCTTGCTTTTTGGCACTGCCAATGCTTTGATCGACTTGCTTGACAACTTCTCCTGCACTTTGAACGCCTTCGCTAACATCCTCTGTGAGTTCGCTGATTTCGATCCCAGTTAAGCGGATGGCTTCTAGGGTGGGGGGAAATTCGCGAGAGAGGGTGTCGGCTAATTTTTCCACGCTGCGGGCGGCTCGCCCTAGTGCTTGTACGGCGGGTAGGAGAGCTATTAAGACAGCAGTAAGGCTGACTGCAACTAAGAAAATGGACAGTGCTAGCCAAAACACGGGGTCAGTCACGGGAACTCACCTACAGCAAAAGGATAGGAGGGAATGTTGGGGTGGAGATGGCGACAGCGGAGAATTCGGCTGTTAGAGGAAGCGTTTGGCCGGATCGCGGGGGGGAAGGCGAGATTCGCGGTTGTTGTCAGCTTCTACTTGGGATAGGGTTTGGCGATCGCCACGAGAGGCTTCGATACCGGCGGCGATCGCTTCTTTGAGTCTTGCTAAGGTTTCTTCCCAGTTTCGCAGTGCGGATTCTGAGAGGCGATCGGCTTGGATTTGGACGCTGGTGGATAAATCTTCTGCTAACTCCGGGAGTGCATCGGCAGATTTTTTCAATAGTTGGCGTGTTTGTTTGCCCGATCGCGGAGCGATGAGTAAACCGATGGCGGTACCAATGGCGGAGCCGACTACCAGCCCACCTACAAATAATCCAGGACGTTTATTTGACATTTCTATAATTCTTACTCATATATCAATTTTAGGGGGGAAAGCCAATTCGCAACGACTTGTGAGAGGAAAAATATGCCCTGGGTGCTATTTCTTAAGATATGGTGAGATTGCCCAGTGGCTTTGTTGGCGGGGGCTTAGGCGAAAATCTTAGCGCGATTTACTTACTTTTTAACGAAGTTTACCTGAAACGGACAGAGCGTCGCCGCCAAAGTCTACCTCCCAAAGTCAGTAATCCCAAAATTTGCTGGAGTTGTTGGATTTGTGCTTCTAGTTGTCGGTACTGCTTTCGGAGTTGGCGAGAACTTTTCTCGCCTTTGGCTAGAAAATCGGGTGTTCGGGTGAGGAAGTTATAGGTGTTCTTCTCCATTATGGTGACTGTCCTTTCGACGCGATCGAGCACTTGTTTCATTTGCCATGCTTTCCAAGCGATGTAAAAGCAGAGGAGGGATATTAGTAGGTTGATAACTAAAACGGCCGTTAGCATTGCTCTCCTGTGGTAACTCACCTCTTTTTCAGTTTATACCAATACTTCTAATTCGCTGGGATGGGATAGGAGTTTACCGAGGCGATCGCTAAAGTAAAGCACTTCATAATGTGGTGATAATTCTTGGCGTAATTGCTTCCACAAACTGATGCCTTCTGCTTCAAAAGCTTCTGATTTTTCTGGAGTTAAATCAGGAGAGTTACCTGGATCGTCCCAGTTTAATCTAGCATCATAAGCTTGAGCCCAGTTATACAAGCGATTAATTGTTTCTGGATGTAGAGCAAATTGAGCAGGATCGATATCGCCTACTTCATCAGGTTCATTCCACCACAAGGGATCGCAACCATAATCTGCCATTAGTCTAATTTTTTTTGACATAAATGTTTAACCTCACCAGTAATTATCTAACTTTAGTTCTTGGATTTGCACCGACAATATATCCGTTACTTCCGACTGTGACTGATAGATATTTAGTTTCACCTTTAAAAGTAAATTGATAAATAGGTCTAGGTCTAGCGTTAGTAGTTCCTTGCTGACCGACTATTGTTCCTTCTGTTAATGCTAATATTACTGCATCTATAATATCATGGCGCTCAATTCAGATATTAGCAAACTGCTCGGCTTTTTCCAAAATATGCTCTAACCCTCGTTGCTTATCTCCGGTTTCCAAAAAAACAATTTTGCCATCTGCTTGTCTAGCAATCCGAATAATATGCTCTGGGGTATGTTTGATACCAGCTTCCTGAAGTTCGGCAATTAAAGCGGACTTTTCTGATTCATTGGTTGTCATTAACTGTCATGCTTCGTAGTGATATCTAGCTTTCTGCTGTGTCAACTCCTAACTCCTGACGCAGTTCATTTACGTTTTGAGGTTTAAAAGTTCTAGTTTTGGTTTGTTGAAGTTCCGTTAACAAGCGAACAGCGTTAGCTGGCGATCGCAGTAAGTGTACTGTTTCCATCAAGCTGTCTAACTCGTCAGCAGCAATTAAGGCGACATTTTCACCATCGGGTCGTTGAATGATGACTACATCGCGATCGCTACTACTTTCTCACAGAGTTGAGTTAGTTTAGCACTCGCCTCACTCAAGGTTATTTGAGTCTCCATTGGTTTAATTCTCTGTTAGATTTCGTTTGATTATAGCATGACTGAAGGAATGGGGCGATCGCTCTTTTTTGGTTTATACCAATACCTCTAATTCACTAGGATGTGAAAAGAGTTTACCGAGGCGATCGCTAAAGTAAAGCACTTCATAATGAGGGGATAATTCTTGGCGTAATTGCTTCCACAAACTGATGCCTTCTGCTTCAAAAGTATCCTCAGCTTCTTTACTAGGGAAACCTGGTGAGTTAGCAGGATCATTCCTATTCAGAGTTGCATCATTGGCATCTGCCCATTTTTCTAAACGGCTAATAGTTTCTGGACTTAGCGGCAATGTTCCGGGGTCAATATTACCCACTCTACCATCGCCTGACCACCACAATGGGTCGCAAGCATAATCTGCCATTAGTTTAATCTTAATTGCCATAGCTAGTCTCCTCAAATTATGGTGAAGATGGATTTGCACCGACTATATAGCCATTAAAGATAATTCTACCGTCTAGTCTTTTGGCAATTCGCACAATTTTCTCAGGAGTGTGCTTAATGCCAGCTTCTTCAAGTTCTGCAATTAAGGCTGAGTTATCTGATTCATTATTTGGCATTTATGTCAAGAAATTACCTGAGAGGTTTAGATATTATTTTACCGTGTTTGAGGAGTGCGATCGCTCCTCACCCTGTCAGGCAAATACTTCTAATTCGCTGGGATGGGTGAAGAGTTGGTGAAAGCGATCGCTCTTGTTCACTATTTTTACGGCTATTTTCCATTCTGAATTACCCGATGCACTTCTGCTAACGGCAGTTCTAAAGATTCTGCAATTTGTTCGACTGTCAAACCCAGTTTTACCAATTTTGGAACTGCTTCTAACTTAGCTTTGCGTTCGGCTTCTTCTAAAAGTTTTTGATAATTTGGATATTCTTTGACATCATTATCACTTTTATGGTCTGATTCCGATCGTTCTGACGAAAGTGATTCAGATTCTTGTGCGGGATTGGTACAAAAATTAATATGCCCAATTTGTACAGGACTTCCCATACTTGAGAAGTTTGCTACTCCCCATCTTTCTACCGTAGCGCGAAAGTTTGATTTGTTAAGGTCTTCTCCCAGTACACTTGAGAGTAACTGCCATAGCTCATAGCTAGCATCTCTCACATGACCCTGACTACAGTGATATTCTTCCGCAATTTGTGCGTATTTCCGATTATTCAAGACTCCCTTGAGGATTGCTACTTGCAGGGTATCGAGGTGTTTGCCAGTCTTGGCAAACACTAGCTCATCAATAGAGTTTAATACATCTTGGTTATCCATCAATATATCTGAATACAACATTATTTTAGTATAACCCGTTTTTTTCCGACTTTATCCGCTTTTTTCCGACTTGTCAAAGCAGCGATCAGTTGACATTATAAGTAGTATCAAGTTAGTTAAATTACTTACCAAATTATCGATGGGTGTATTTGGAGCGTCAGCCATAATACAGAATTGATATAGCCAACAGCTATTACTTCACTTTGTCAATATGAACAAGTTAATTACATTAGTTTTCCTCTCGTCTGTTCTCCTCCTTGCTACAACTGAAAGCACTTTCTATAAAGGTGTTAACGCTCAGTCATTCCAACGTAATCGCCCAGATTTAAACGGTCTGCTAATTAGAAATCCGGGTAATAGTAGGATTTTCTGGGTTGATCGTGGTCAGCTCCGCCATATCGCAGGTCTGAGTATATATCAAAGATTGTTTGTACCCAAACATCGAGATTATTTAGAAACCGATGTCATTGAACCCGGACCATCTATAACAAATGATAACAGACTTGTCCGTTGTGGAGAAAACGGACATCCTTTGAAAAACCGTATATACCTTTTAGACCAGGGTACAAAAAGGCACGTCACATCTCCAACTGTTATGGATAAGAATAACTTTAACTGGAAAGGGGTTAGCACTATTGATTGTCCGGTTCTAGCTACGATAAAAGACGGAGAGCCTATCCGGTAGAGTAGTCAAAAAGAAGCAAGGGTTACAGACTTCATAACTGGTTATAGTCCCAATCATTCTGGACAAACGCTATGGTTTCGATCGAACCACACAATATAGTAAATCGAACCTACGCGAAAACCAAAAATCCGCTTTCTTTCATCAACTCGCATTTCTGAAAGTTTCACATCCTCGCTGACACTTTCAGGTAGTTTTGGATGATTAGTAATTAGCTTGTATCCGCAACCTACAGAACCACCGCGTTGTTTCGAGCCTTGGCTTTTTATTTGTGCCTATGTATATCTCTCAATTTTTTTAAGTCCATGAATCAAATCATCAATTTCTGATGATTGCCAATCTGATAAAAGCCAACGGTTTTCATCAGTATGCTCAAACCTAAAGCTGGGGTGTTGTTCGTCTGCATTCTGGGAACCTGTTGGATGAGTTAAAGCCGATTCAGGGATTCGGCGTGAGGAACTTGCGGTTGAAGACTTTTTAATCCGAGATTTTCCCACTACGCCTCCAAAAAAGAGGCGTAATAAGTTTTCATATCCTCATGGGAAATAACTTTTGATGATTTTTGGGCAGGCTCTAAACCTTTACGAGCATTAATCCAAGGTTCTTCTGAGTGGGTCAAATCCTCAAGTCGTTTAGCACTCAATTCGCCATAAGCATTCCAAACTTCTTCGAGAACTTCTATTTCATCGTCCTCAAATTCGGGCAATTCTTCTTCCGGTTCGGGAATAGCTCCATATCGATAATCTTTATAGGTGTCCCAAACTTCATATATCGCAGGCCCATGAACCCAAGCTTGAATATCTTCATAAAAAAGTGGTTGATCTCGCAATACCAAACTCCAAGCTTGTGCGTAATAAACAAGCTTTTGAAGTTTCAGAGGCGAGATTGTATCCCCAGCATCTCGATCGACGCGGTACAAGAAATAACGAGCGACATCTAAAGCGCTTTTCATAGTTACTTACTTCTTTTTTTAACTAAGCAGCAATATGATTTGGTATCTGTTGAGTGTCACCCCAGATTTCGGGTAAAGCTGTCACCCAGGAAATCGGAACAGAAATTACATCTAATGTTTCCCCATTTTTAAATATTTCCAGAGTGTATCCTGCATCGGGCTGATTTTTGGTAGGATTTAGGTGGTCTAGGATAACGCCTTTGTCTCCCTTTGTGACGGGGGTATTAGGAACGTCTTGATTAAGTTCTACCCATTGAAATAATGCTAAAGTTGTCATTGTTTAATCCTCCTGTGATTTGTCGGGATAGAGAGTTATAAATTTAACTAAGTGAAATTAAAGTATGAGTTTGCTTTTAGCTGGCAATTAGTTTAGTAAGGTGGGCATACACCCACCCTACTATTATAATTTACGCACCAACCGCTTCCTTCGCCGCGTACAACACCTCAGCATTAATTAGAGCAATACCGCGATCGCGTGCAAACTTCTCAGTATTCCGCTTCACCTTACCCCGCACAAAACCAGGGATTTTATTCAACTCAGCTTGTCCATCCTTCGTCCAATTCATATCAGAATCAGCCGAAATTCCTTTAGTAATAACTTCCTTAGTATCGTGGCCACCGAAGATTTCTAACAGATGATCTTCCATGCCCAAAGTAAAGGAATTATACACCAAATCCACACACTGATTAGTTCCCTCATAACCCAAAAATGGCTTATAACCAATCGGGAAATTTTGAATGTGAATCGGTGCAGCAATTACCCCGCAAGGAATATCTAACCGCTTACCAACGTGCCGTTCCATTTGCGTACCGAAAATAGCAGAAGGTTCCACACGCGCGATCGCATCTCCAATAGCGCCGTGATCTTCGGAGATAATCACCTCATCGCAATACTCGCTTACCTGTTCCCGGAACCAGTCAGCATCATATTTGCAATAAGTACCCGCCCAAACCACATGAATACCCATTTCACGAGCCAGAATCTTAGTCATCGCCGCCGCGTGGGTATTATCACCAAACACCACAGCCTTTTTGCCAGTCAAATTCTGGCAGTCGATCGAGCGAGAAAACCAAGCAGCTTGAGAGACAAAACGAGTTTGTTGGTCGATGAAGTCTTCGTAATTAACATCACCACCTTGAGCATTAAGCACTTGCTGAATCTTGCGGATACAACGAGCAGTTTCTACCACACCCATCGGCGTGATATCTACATAAGGCGTTCCAAACTCTTTCTCCAAATACATCGCCGTCGTTAGCCCTAATTCGCGATAAGGAACTAGGTTAAACCAAGCACGAGGCAAATTTTTCAAATTGTGAACCGAAGCGCCTTCCGGGATGACTTCATTAACTTCTATGCCCAAATCTGCCATCAACCGCTTCAGCTCGGTACAGTCATGTTGGTTATGGAAACCCAGGGTAGAAATGCCGATAATGTTAACAGAGGGTTTCTCCGTTTTTCCTTCTGGCAAGTTCCCTTTTTTCCGAGCTTTGTTGATATAAAACTCTACAATTTGATGCAGAGTGCGATCGCCAGCTTGCAGTTCGTTAACTCGATAGTGGTTGACATCCGCCAGCATCACGTCGCCTTTGGCATCCAACTGAGCGCGTTGTACAAAATTTTCGAGGTCTTCTTGCAAAATGCTGGAAGTGCAAGTCGGGGTAAGAACGATTAAATCAGGGTGCTCTTCTTGATCTTTGCGGGTAATGTTGTCCACAACTCGCTCTTGGGAGCCCCGCGCCAGAACGTGGCGATCGACAATACTGGTCGTTACGGGTGTAAAGTCCCGCTCCCGCTCTAACATGGAGCGCATGACGTTGAAATAGTCATCACCGAGCGGCGCGTGCATGATGGCGTGGACATTCTTGAAGGAACTAGCAATGCGGAGAGTGCCGATGTGAGCGGGGCCTGCATACATCCAATAAGCCAATTTCATACAGTGTTCTCCCTTGTGATAATTCAAAATTGCCCATTATTGGGCGATGATTGCTGATTTGTGAACTCGTTTCTGATTTTCACTGTTTAATTATCCCCCTAAAAGTAAGCCCCGTAGAGATAATTATTCTGCGGGGCTTAACTTTTAAAAAAAATTAATTACATATTTCGTAAAGATTTTCATATACACGATTCAATAACAATGTCAATAAAAAACTGTTAAGATTCTTATCGATCTATTTAGAAAAAATAGTTGTATTTATAGCAACCCCCAAGACAGTTAGGACACTTGCTTATAGCTGAAACATTGATTCTATTCCCCCTTCTTCCCCTTCTTCCCTAGCCCCTAGCCCCTAGCCCCTAGCCCCTAGCCCCTCTTCTTCCCTAGCCCCTAGCCCCTAGCCCCTAGCCCCTCTTCTATTGGCACTTTTTAACAATTGTTAAGGCTACTCCTTGTCTTTCTACTTTATGCACAACTGGACATTCTGGGAATTCTTTTGGGAATCCCCACCGCCCCCAAGGTAAATAGTAAAATGGCTTAGAAATTCCTTTTTTTTCCGCCTCTTCCGACTTAATCACAGTGAGATTGGGATCGGCAAAGATATTAGCTGAGTACAAAAATCCTCCTACTAAAACAGTATCTTTGGGGTCGGCATTTTTGTTGATCCACTCCATACCTTCCCGCATCCCCAATCCCCAATAATCAATTTCGTAACGATTAGGGGCTGCTGCTAATCCCCCCGATAAGCGATTGAAATAGATATATTGATAGGGATGTAGCTGAATCATCTCAATGATAATTGCTGTAAAAACTATTACGATAAATGTTAAGCCTGCTATTTGTACAGGTTTCTTGATTGCGACTGCTTGGTAAAGCCAAATCAAAGCAGCAGTAGCTATGCTGGCAATTCCTGGCAGTACAAACATAAAGTGCCTCATATCGTCATAGCCAGATGCCTGTTTAATTATTGCAATAATTGGAAGCCCAAATATTTGTAGTAAAATTAACAGAGAACAGGATTGCTGAAGAGATGAGAATTGTTTATATTTCGTTGCTAGCAACCCTAAACCTACTAAAAAAAAGATTTGAAAAATAACTGGAATTGTCATTAACAACCACTGAGAGGTGAAGTACCAAGGAATATCTTGGATCGGATATTCGATACCATTAAATAAAGTTTTTATAGGCAGCGGATGTTTGGAAAGATAGCCAATTGTTTCCAAAAACCAGCCAAGGGGGTTAGACCAAGATGCTGGTTGTAAGATAGTAACAGTTGCCGCCCAAGAAAGAAACATTAAGATATAGCAAATTGCATATTTATAAAGGTTTTTTACATTGCTAACACCTTGTCCCAAGGTAATTCCTACGTGAGCAATAAAAATAAAAAACATCATCAAAAATCCGCCAATTCTAACGCTGGTAAGCATTCCAGCTAAAATTCCATACAAAATTGAAAAGAAATGAGTTTGATTAAATTCAAGTTTTAATTCAGGCTGATTTTTGTGATAGTGATTGAGTAAATGAGCGCCTGCATAGGTAGAAAGAGTAAATAAAGATGCAAAGGGAATATCTTTAGGATTAAAGAAACTATGTCCCCAAAATCTCGGAAAAAGTGCTAGGACTATAGGAGCAAACCAAGCGTATTCCCAACCACAAAGTATGCCAACAATCCCGGCGACTGAAAGATAGGTAATTAAAGAAACTAAAAAAGTTAAAGGGTGTTTAATCTGAATCCGATCGTAGAGTGCTTTGGCTTTCCCGCGATCGTTATTAGCATCGCCTTCATAATTGGTTGGACTATAGGATAAACCTTTGTGAAGATATTGATTAATTTGAAATATTGCTTCGGCAGTAAAATTAAATAAGGTTCCAAAGTATTTTAGATCGCTGGGAATAGGCTGACCTTTGGTAATCAGTTCATAGTTTCTCCGCACCATTGCGATCTCTGTGGCTTCATCAATGGAGAATCCATACTGACCAACTGTTGAAAAGCCAATGAGGGCGATTGTCACAATTACCATACCTATCTTGAACCCAGAATGTTTCAAGGCAGCTTGACATTTAGATAAAAATGTGGTTGTCATGATTATTTGCTACAATCTAGATGGTTCGATTGTAGCAGCCATCGCTAGAGGTCGGCAAGTAAAAATTACAATTTCTAAAGTAAAATCCAAAAGAAGTTAATCTGAGATTTAGAGAGTGGCTGAAGTTCTAAGAGCTTGACGTTGAAATTCTAATAATTCTTTAATTCCTTTTTCTGCTACATCCAAGATTTGATTTAACTGCGTGCGGCTAAAGCTTCCTTCTTCGGCTG
Organism: Kamptonema sp. PCC 6506; assembly: GCF_000180455.1. Taxonomy (NCBI): domain Bacteria; kingdom Bacillati; phylum Cyanobacteriota; class Cyanophyceae; order Oscillatoriales; family Microcoleaceae; genus Kamptonema; species Kamptonema sp. PCC 6506. Next base: position 35,825 of record NZ_CACA01000310.1, on the reverse strand, counting down.
TGCCTTGCATTTCAATAATGCTCAAATTTTCTTTCATTACCACATTAAAATCTACTTCAGCCGCGACATCTTCTGGGTAATTCAGGTCTAAAAATGGCTCTCCTTCCAAAAGTCCAACTGATACGGCGGCCACTTGGGAAACTATGGGAGATTGTTCTAATTCTCCGTTTTTTACCAGCTTATCTAAAGCATCAGCTAAAGCTACAAATCCCCCAGTAATTGATGTTGTGCGAGTGCCGGCATCGGCTTGCAAAACATCGGCATCGACAATAATTGTACGCTCTCCTAACAAATTCATATCTAAACAAGAACGCAAACTGCGACCTATTAAGCGCTGAATTTCTTGGGTGCGTCCAGATAGTTTCATTAGTTCTCTTTCTTGTCGTTGAGGTGTTGCTCCTGGTAACATTCGATATTCAGCAGTTAACCAACCTTGTCCTGTAAATTGTAAAAATTTAGGTACTCCTGGCTGAATGGAAACAGTACAAAGTACCTGCGTGTCGCCGCTTCTAGCTAGAACTGAACCAGTGGCAAATTTGGTAAATTCTCGCTGGAAACTAATGGGACGGAGTTGGTTCGGTTGTCGGCCGTCGGGACGTTGCCAAGACATAATAAATTTGTTAATTGTTAGTTGTTAGTGGTTAGTTGTTGGTGGTTAGTTGTTGGTGGTTAGTTGTTGGTGGTTAGTGGTTAGTGGTTAGTTGTTATAGTAACCTTCTTGGCAGTTAGGACACTCGCTCATTGCTGGAACTCGCTGATTCTATTCCTTTCTTCCCTAGCCCCTAGTCCCTAGCCCCTAGCCCCTAGCTATAGTTGCAGGATGAAATTAAACAAAAACTTACTTAGTTGTATCTCGTTATGTGGTGGGCAAAGCCGGAAAGGTTCTTTGGTTATTAGTTGTAGGTTGTTTGTGGCTTTGCCCACCCTACCTTTAATCAACAATTGACTATTAGCAATTAGCAATTAGCAATTAGCCATTAGCAATTAGCAATTAGCCATTAGCAATTAACTATTAGCAATTAGCCATTAGCCATTAGCCATTAGCTTTTTTAAGATTTCTTGATGTATTTGGTCTGGGGGTTGGTTGCCGCTGACAGTTAAGAGTTTTTGGCGGTGTTCGTAATATTCTAGGATGGGAATGGTGCGATCGCGAAATAATTCGATCCGACGCTGCACTATTTCTGGTTGGTCATCAGCACGCGATCGCCCCAGAGAACGACTCATCAATACAGCATCAGGCACATTCAAATATATCGCCCAATCCACTTTTTGCCCAAACTCATCTACTAAAAAATCTAACTCCTCAGCTTGAAAAGCAGTGCGCGGATAGCCATCCAACAGCCAACCCTTAGTGACATCAGGAAGTAGAAGTCGCTGGCGGATGAACTCGATCATAGTCTCATCACGAACTAAATCCCCTTTTTCAACATAGGGTTCCGCGAGGCGACCTAAATTGGTTTGAGATGCGATCGCCTCTCGCAGGATGTCCCCCGTCGAAATGCAAGGAATACTCAAATAGCTGCACAATAGTTCAGTTTGAGTTCCCTTCCCAGCCCCCGGCCCTCCTAAAATCACTAATCTCACGGTTTCCTGCTCCTCATGCCCTGATATTAAAAATTTATCTTTCGGAAGTGTACCTTTGATGCTGTCTCCCTGCCAAAAAGCTGAGATCGAGACAGCCACTAGGTTAAGACGATCGCATATATCTAGTGTGTAAAGAGCTTTGCAATCCGACAACTACACTATATATTGTTAAGTAGCGTCGCTCTGCCTCAAACTCGGAGCCGCGTTAAAGACCCACTGCTAATTCGAGATTGCCTTATGGTTGCCCAGCTTGAAACCCCTACTCTCAATTTGCCTTGCAGCTTACCCCACACAGTCGAAGGACTCGTGCAAGTCTTCAGTTGCCATCACCGTAGCTTTTTTACCAGTGTAATGGCTCAAGCGCTCAGAATTGCGGGACAGGGGACAGGAGTGCTAGTGGTGCAGTTTCTCAAGGGGGGAATTAATCAGGGACACGAGCATCCCGTGCGGTTAGGGCAAAATTTAGATTGGGTGCGCTGCAACTTGCCCCGCTGCATTGACACGCCGCAGTTGGATGAAGCAGAGACTAACTCTTTGCGAGATTTGTGGCTGTGGACTCAGGATGCTGTCATTGAAGGACGTTACAATCTGGTAATTCTAGATGAATTGAGTTTGGCGGTTAATTTTGGCTTGATTTCAGAAGCAGAAGTTTTGACCCTGCTAGAAAAGCGCCCCCGTCAAATCGATCTCATTTTGACAGGGCCAGAGATGCCACAGGCACTTTTAGATGCGGCAGATCAAGTAACAGAAATTAGGAAAAGTCACAGACCTTAACTCGGAAAATCCTAGAGTTGGTGAGGTTAGTTTACCTCCTTTATGTATTTTGTAGTGCAGGCATCTTGCCTGCAATTTTGTAGAATAGCAGGCAAGATGCCTGCACTACTCTATTAATGATGCTACTGAATTTGTATCATGCAGGTGCTTCATTGCGTGCGATCGGATGGCGATCTAATGTTTCAGGCTGAGTGCGATCGGCAAAACCTCTAGCAGTTAGATAATTGAGGCGATCGCCTAAAAATCACGACTCACAGTAATAGCGATCGCGCTACCATATCATCAGTCCGCCAGATTTTATCATAGAACTCAATATCGAAATCGTAAATGTGAAAAAAGACCAAGAAATCACACTCTATAATAATAAAGCAGAGGTATTAATCCTTAAAGAAAAATTATTAAGACTGGGGTATAAAGGTTCGATCTTGCAAAATGGCAATTGATTAATGAAAGAAAAGCTTATTACCCCATTAATGCCATAAAGTTCTACAAAACGTTTTACATCTCGATGTATTTCAGCTCTTGAGCTAGATTCTGTTTCTATTTCAATTTTCTCTTCCAATTTATTTTCAATTGCTTTGTCTGGTTCATTTTCAATTATCTTCCCTAATTTATTTTCTATTCCCATTTCAATAGAGTATATTTGTGATCTAATTATCAATCTAGTTTTATCCCTTCTTATAAAATATTCTCTTGAAGAATTAAATAAATCAGGGAGTAATAGCTCAAGAACTTGCTTAATATAGGAATTACTAAAACCTAAATTTTGTAATTTCAAAAAAAGTTCGTCATTTACTCCACTGATTTTCATTGAAACTTCATCAATATCACGATAAGAAAATGGATATATCTCAATTAAGCGGATTAAAATCATAGCGTCGTTGGAAAACTCATTTAATTTAATAAGAAAATCTTTTTGGGCATTAATTAACTCTTCTAAATCATTATCATTAGGTACTTTATCAATAGCATTTTGTTTATTTCTCTCTAAAGTAATTCTATCTTCGTAATCAATAGAAACTTCTATTTTTAGCAAAAACTCTAAAACTCTGTCAATACTAAAATTATCGCTTTTAGTTGCAATTATTTCGATCAAAAAACGTTTCATTTGGTCGGTAAGAATAACACCACTACAATCAAAATCTCCCTGAAGTAGCCTTTTAACATAAAGGTACTCCATGATTGAGCGATGAGCAAATTTATAATTTCCCTGTGCATCCCGATTTAAAAGTGATCTTCCACTAAGTTGCCACTGTATTAAATTACTATTCCATTCATTAGCTAAGCCCTCTAACTCTTCATAAGGAATTCTCTCCATTCCTCTTTTTTCCCGATTAACATAAAGATTTACAGCAAGCCGTTCTGAGTATTCTCCTAACTCACTTTTGCTTACCCAAGAAGACTCTCGCTCTAACCAAGCATCTACCATTAGTTGATATAGCTGGTAAGATTGAGTTATTTTGTATCCTGACTCAATAACATCAGGAATATGAGCTAAAAGCATCGGTCTCACACTTAGTGACTTAATCCGATAAGCTAACTCTTTAGCTTTTTTCCGTTCGCTAGAAAGCCAAAAGGGAAAACGCTTTTGAAGATAAAGGTCTATATCATTATCATCAAAAGGAGAAAGATAAAGTTTCCAAAATTCATAAACACCTTTTTCTCCAGCTTTTCGAGGGCCTAGCCGAGCAATGCCTGTTTCAACAGGCATTTCTTCATCATTTGGAAAAAATTGTGTTCTGCAAGTAATAATCACTCGCTTGTAATCTCGACAAGCATCCATAAGATATCTGATGCGTGTACGATGATCTTCAATCGCTTTCGTATCTTCATCTAAGGCATCAAGAAAAATAACAGTCTCATTTTTATTTTCATATTCGCTAATTTGTGTATCAGCATCTTTCAAGCCGAGAGGTACTAAAAATAAATTTTGAGATTTGTTCTGACTTCGACGTAAATTATAAGCATAATAATTTAAAACAAATGATGTTTTGCCAGTTCCAGAGTCAGCTAGTATGAGTAAGTGTCTTTTAGAAGAGTCATGATCTAAAAAATAATCTATTTTGTCAAATAAACTTTCTCTTGTCGCCATTAATGCTTGTCGTACTTCTTCTTCTTGGGCTGGATCTATATTTGAACACTTAGGGCTGATGTAATATTTAGTTGATTGTTGTATTGTTTCTTTATCATATGCACCTCGACTTAATTTTTCCGTAAGAATTTTGCAATCTTTAAACTCTTTAAAGGTTGAATATAACTTAGTTAATGGGATTATAGATTTAATAATGAATGGCAAAAATCTAAAGAAAAGCAATAGAAGGATAGTATTGATCCAGTTTTCTGGAAATGGAAAAAGATGTTTAAAATCATCAATGTTCATAAGAAAATAAATGTATATACAATAGAAGTTAAATATGTGGATAAAAATGAATATTTATGGCTCTACCGAACTTGAGAGGCATTATAAGTTTACAATGCTTACAGGCTAAATGATTTAGTGTGATCGCCGATCTTGTTTATTTGCTTAAGGAACGCAACCCAACTATGGAAAATAATAACCTCATTGTGGGTTACTGCGTGCCGACTCAAGTTTGATCGCTCATCTTGTAGGGACGTGATAACTGTGTTTTTGGTACATGATAACTGTGTTTTTGGTTAATTGTCAAGTTAGTGCGATCACTTTTTCTGATGAAGTGCGATCGCCTCCTTCAATCTCATCCCCACAACAAGCGATCGCAGATTGATTAAACTTGACCGATCGCTTTCACCGCAGCCAGATACCGCTCCTTCACATTTTTGTAGTCCAACTCCTCCGCAATTCCTTCCTGGCCACCGCGTTCAATCATATCCGCATGACGCTGTAGTGTGGTTCGGTCTGGTATTCGGTGAGTAAAGGGCGCGATCGCGGCGAGCGCCTCGCCTACTTTTGCAAGAGGTCTATTTAGTAACAAAATTTGAAAATGAACTGACATCTGTTAAAGGCTTTGTCTGTACAGAAGTCGGATTTAGCAAATAAACAGCAGCCATTTTTGCCGTAGCTTCCGATAGCTGAACTTGTTTGATAGTCACAATACCTTCACTCACGAAAGAATCTCTGACTTTAGCCTTATCTCCAGTATTGAAAACAGCCTCGTAAAAGACTTCCCTAATTCCTGCTGAAATGATTAATTTCAAACAATAAATACAAGGCTCTAGGGTGACATAAATGCTACCACCAGCCGTACTAATGCCGTGTCTGGCAGCTTGCGCGATCGCATTTGCCTCAGCATGAATAGCACGGGATGGCAATGCTTGACTAGCATCGCAACTACTCAACCCCGGATAGCAGAATCCTTGAGCAGTGCAGTGAACTGAACCCGACGGGGAACCATTATATCCTGTAGCTACAACTTGGCGATCTTTAACTATTACTGCGCCTACGGGAAAAGCGAGGCAAGTTGAGCGCGTGGCCGCGAGTTTTGCCAACATTAGAAAATATTCATCCCAAGTTGGTCTGTGAGGAGGTTCGTAATTATCAGGTGTATTGTACATTCAAAGTGTAGAATTAGAGCTTTACCAGTTAGAGCAATTTATTGCAAGATTCCTGTCGATCCAAATCCATTATCCCCCCTAGAGCTGGAACTTAACATCTCAACTTCTTCAATTTCAACATGAATTACTGGCGCTATTACCATTTGAGCAATTTTCATCCCTCTTGTTACCTTAAAATTAGTTTGACCGTGATTGATTAAAATCACTCCAATTTCACCTCTATAGCCTTCATCTATCGTCCCAGGAGTGTTGAGTACGGTAATTTGATGTTTCAGAGCCAAACCACTTCTAGGACGAATTTGAGCCTCTGTTTTGTGAGGTAATTCTATGGATATTCCTGTAGGGATTAATTTGCTTTCTCCGGGAGCAATTTCTAATTCATCTATAGAGAATAAATCCAGTCCCGCATCATACTCATGGGCATATTTAGGAATTATGGCTAATTCATTCAGTTTCAGGATTTTTAACTTCATTGATTTTGCATTTTTATCGATCGCGTAACGCCGCCCTCTCAGCGGTAAAATCATCGTCCAGAGGGCAGCGTTTAGAACATTTTACCATCACCAGCTATAAATAAAAACCGTCAAAGATCACGGTGCTAGCCTTGCTTTTCCTAAACGAGTAGCTGTATACCACTCAGCGATAGCAGGAGCCCAATTCTCGAAATGAGGCCACATCATTTCGCAGAGTTTTTGGATTTCAAGTTGAGCATTTTTCTTGTTTCTGAGGTCACAAAAATGCAGGAAAGACCTTAAGTTGAAGCTAACTATAAAATGCTGGCGATAATCAAAGGGTAATTTCCCTCTGGCGTGTTCCTCCGACATCCCTCCGTCAAAGTCAATTTTGTAGCGTTTAACTGCTTCTAAACACCACTGTAAATCTTGTTCTCTTTGTTCGGGAGAGTAGTAGTATTTTTTTCCTTCGCGGTCAGTATAATAATCTACGGGACGTAGGTAGAAAACGTCTTCTATGTCTTTTTTGCCGATGGCTACATCCAGAAATTGATTGCCCGTATATCGTAGGGATTGTACATCAAAGGATACTCCAACACGATGAGTCCTAGCTTGCTGCATTACACTATGAGGAAAGTAACCACAATTAAACACAATTTGTGGATGTTCTAATGGGCCATAATGCCCCCTTTCTCCTGCTAAGAGTCGCTTGACAATAATTTCGCCACATTGTGCCTCTGATGGCCAGGAATCGCGCTCATCAAATACAAAATTCTCAGTATAGTCTTGATGGAGTGCAGCATAAATTACTTGCTGAGGATTGGGCGTTTGAGAAATAACTTCTACTCTGAATCTATCCATTATATGTTGTTTTTTACTGGTCAATAGCGAGGGCGGTAGTTAAACGAACCTCAATCGTTATATATCATTCCATAATCTGAGAACTTTAGCAACTATTTTAATAACTAAATTTATGCTAATAATTCATTGACTGCCACGCTAAATCCTAAAAGCACATTTTGAGTGCTGACAATTTCCCCCGAATTAAATAATATCCACCGCTGCCGATCGTTAACTAAAATTAACTTCGCTTCAGGAAATAATAGCCACACTTCCTGACAACCTGATTCTAAATATTCCTGAGCTTTGGCAAATAATTCTTCACCGCTATCTTCAGGAGAAGCTACTTCAGCAATTAGGGGGAAACTTTGAGGGAATACTGTAAAATTACCTGTTGGTAGAAGTTCAGGAGTGATATAAGCAACGTCAGGCCGGCGACTTTGTTTTTGAGTGCGACAAAGTGTTTCTGTGATAACTTCTCCCCCTTGTCCGCTGGAAAGCTTGTAACTTCTCCACCAATAGTCAAGTTGAGATTGAGCTAGACCGTGCTTGAATGTCATTCCTGTTTTCTCCACTAATTGACCGTCAACCCATTCCATCCTGTCGGGAGGGTGTGCGATAAACTCTTCTAAGGATAAAACTTTTTGCGGCTCTTCTACTTGCAATTCTTCCGATTTATCTGCTAAAATTGGATTAATGGCAATTACCATTTTGTTACCTCGTTTCGAGAAACAACTGACCATTACTATTAAAACATAAACTTGAGCAAATAAACACAAAAAATGCTATCAAGTAGATTTACAGAAGCTCTCATTTATGCTACCGAACTCCATGCTAATCAAATCCGCAAAGGCTCTGGAGTTCCTTACATTGCTCATTTGTTAGGTGTTGCTAGTATTGCCTTAGAATATGGTGCGAATGAGGATGAAGCGATCGCGGCCCTCCTCCACGATGCGATCGAAGACCAAGGCGGCGACGCTACCCGCCAAGAGATTCGCCGCCGCTTTGGGGACGCTGTAACGGCGATTGTAGATGGGTGTACCGACTCAGACGCGACCCCGAAACCCCCTTGGCGATCGCGCAAGGAAGCCTACATCGCCCACATCCCCACAGCAACGCGATCGGTAAGATTAGTTTCAGCCGCAGATAAGCTGTACAATGCTAGGTCAATTGTCAATGATTACCGCCAAATTGGAGATTTAATTTGGGAACGCTTTAAAGGTGGAAAAGAGGGAAGTCTCTGGTATTATCGCTCTTTAGTAGAAGCATTTCGCAAACCTGAATCAACACCCCTAGTTGAAGAATTAGACCGCGTAGTTTTAGAGTTAGAAGAATTGACTAACAACTAACAACCAACAACTAACCACTAACAACCAATAAATGGCAAATCTGCGATTAGAAAATATTACTAGACGATTTAATAATGTCACCGCTATTGAAGACATTACCTTTAAAGTCCCCGATGGCGAATTTTGGGTTTTAGTCGGGCCTTCCGGTTGCGGCAAATCTACAATTATGCGGACAATTGCAGGTTTAGAAACCGCTACCTCTGGCAATCTCTACATTCAAGATACTTTAGTTAACAATGTCCCCGCCCGACAAAGAGATGTCGCAATGGTGTTTCAAAATTACGCCCTTTACCCGCACATGACAGTAGCAGAAAATCTGGCATTTGGGTTAAAAATGCGTAATTTTGAAGCCACAAAAATTAGAGAGAGAGTTGAAAATGTAGCCCGTTCTCTTTCTATCGATCACCTCCTTAATCGCAAACCCAAACAGTTATCAGGAGGACAACAACAGCGGGTAGCATTAGGAAGAGCGATCGCACGAGAACCGAAAATATTTCTATTAGATGAACCTTTATCTAACCTCGATGCCCAGTTGCGAGACGATACCAGGGCAGAACTAAAACAATTACATCAACGACTAGGAATTACTACAGTTTACGTTACTCACGATCAAGTAGAAGCGATGACATTAGCTGATAAAATTGTAGTATTAAATCAGGGTAAGATCCAACAAATTGGCGAACCTCAAAATATTTATGCTAAACCTGCTAACCGGATGGTTGCTACATTTTTAGGCAATCCTTCAATGAATATTTTACCAGCAACTTATACTAATAGCACTTTTCAAATAGGAAGTCAATCTTTAGCCTGCCCGCCATCAATTCGAGAGAGATTGCAACCCCGTGATGGGCAAGGTTTTGATTTAGGGATTCGCCCCGAATACATAGAAATATTTAGCAATCGCAGTAAACAGGAAGACGACTTAAATAGCGATCTTTGGGCATTAGAGAAATTGCCGTTAGAAGTTGAAGTCAAAGTAGTTGAACCTCTGGGGCGAGAAACGTTAATTCGCGCTGGTTTGCCAATGTTAGAGGGAGAAAATTTTCCCACTTCTATACAGATACAAGTACCTGCAAATGTGCGTTTGCATCCAGGCGATCGCATTTCTGTGCAACTAGATTTTAATTATCTCTTTGTCTTCGATCCTACCACTGGTAATGCGTTATATCCATAGTAGCTTAATTCTGAGTTTAAAGTCGCTCATCTTCCACATTCGTGTATTTATATGCTGACCTTTGTCGTATCAGCACCACAGGCTAAAACGCCATTATTATTAATTGGATTAGCAGGTTGAATCGTACCCGGAAGATTAGCAACACATAAAATTCTATGAGTAGCAGACATTTCTTTGTCACCAGTTCCTAGTAAAAATACACCTCCCACGTAACTTTTAAATCCCGATTCCCGTGAAATTCCATAATGAAATACAGCATTGTTAGTGAGGTGAATTGAGTAGTTATAATTGGGAGTTTCAGCCTTAATGCCAACCCCTAGTTTTTCAAGAGAATCTGTAAAACTATCGTGCCTTACATAGTATAATTGCTGAGCGATGTTCATTGAAAAAATATACTGCTTAGCATCAGTATTTAATGCTAGCGGTGGATTGCTTACTTCCATAGTATCAGCACCGCAGGCTAAAACACCATTATTGTTAATTGGATTGGCGGGTTGAGTCATACCTGGAAGATTAGCTACACATAAAATTCTCTTAAAAAAAATCTCATGCTCAATATTTGGTAGTAAAAATAAACCTCCTACATAACTTTTAAGGTCAGATTGCCGGGAAATTCCATAATGAAATACCGTGTTGTTACTTAGCTGAATTGAGTAGTTGTATTGAGGATTTTCAGGACTAATACCAAGTCCTAGTTTTTCCACTGTATCCGTAAAACTCTCGTTTTCTGCATAGTAAGCTTGCTGAGCAAGGTTCATTGACGAAACAAACTTTTGAGCACTAGGTAAATTATTGTTTACTTCTGTCGTATTAGCACCACAGGCTAAAACGCCATTATTATTAGTAGGATTGGCGGGTTGAACCGTGCCTGGAAGATTAGCTACACATACAATTGTCTTAGTAGAAATATCGGTGTTAACATCTCTTACTAAAAATACACCCCCTACATAACTATATAGGTCTGATTCCCGTGAAATTCCATAACTAAATACAGCTTCGTTGCTGAGGCTAATTGAGTAGTTGTAATTAGGATTTTGAGCCCTAATACCAATTCCTAGTTTTGCAAGGGAAGCTGTAAAAATACCATTTTCTGCATAGTAAGCTTGCTGAGCGCGGTTCATTGATGAAACAGACTGTCTAGCGTTTGAGCGCAGCGGTGAATTGCTTACTTCTGTAGTATTAACACCGCAGAGTAAAACGCCATTGTCATTAATTGGATTAGCAGGTTTAGTCGTATCTGCAACATTAGCTTGGCATAAAATTGTTTGGATTTCATCACCTACCAAAAAGACTCCGCCTACAAAACTTTTTAGGTTTGGTTCTCGCGCTGTGGCATAATTAAATACGGCTTGGTTCCCCTTGCTTATTGAGTAGTTATAATTGGCAGTTTGAGTTGGGATGCTACTCCCCAAGTTGGGAATAGTATCCGTAAAATCACCATTCTCTGCATAATAACCTTGCTGAGCTATATTCATAGCCCAAATATATTGTATTCCTTGTGATTCCTTGGCGTTAATCGCTTCTTTTTCTAATTGGGAATGACTGGTTGTAGTGAAAAAAACTGTCATCAGAGCCATTAAAATAGCTTTGATTTGCCGATTGCAGTAGCTATAAGCATTTCTGAGTCTTATAGAAATCCGATTGAACAAGTGGTTGAGTGCCATACTATGTAAACTAATTTGTAAGGTGGGCATTGCCGGCGATGAATATCGGCTAATAATTAAAGATTATGTGCGGCAATGCCCACCCTACATTTAAACTGTACCATTATAACAGTTAACAGTTAACAGTTAACAATTAAACTAATTGCTTAGCCTGAAACTGTTTTAACTCCCCAGGAGGAACTGCGCCATACTCTGTAATAATTGCTGTAATTAATTCAGCAGGCGTAACATCAAAAGCCGGATTATAAAACTCTACTCCTACCGGACAAATCCGCGTATTACCCACTTGATAAAGCTCAACAGGATCGCGTTCCTCAATCGGAATCAGATCGCCATTTGATAATGCGAAATCAATTGTAGATAGCGGCGCAGCTACAAAAAATGGGATGTTATGAGCCTTGGCAACAATTGCTAAACTATAAGTGCCAATCTTATTAGCAGCATCGCCATTAGCTGTAATTCTGTCAGCACCGACAACTACAGCATGAATTAAACCTTGTTTCATGCAATGAGCGGCCATATTATCACTAATTAAAGTGACCGGAATCCCTTCTTGCACGCATTCCCAAGTTGTTAATTTTGCACCTTGAAGGCGGGGGCGAGTTTCATCAGCAAAAACTCTTGCTAATCTTCCATCTCGCCATGCGGAACGCACTACACCCAAAGCTGTACCATAACCAGCAGTTGCTAAACCACCAGCATTGCAGTGAGTCAAAAGAGTTTAGTTTTTCCGGTGTTTTTGGCAATACTTCTAAACCTTTATCGCCGATATCTTTGCAAGTTTGCAAATCTTCTGCATGAATGGTTTTCGCCATTTCTAACAATGCTTGTTGCACTTGTTCCACAGAACCGCTAGTTTGACGGGCAGTTTTTAGCATTCGCGATATTGCCCAAAACAAATTAACAGCAGTAGGACGAGTTGCAGCTAATAACTCACCGATTGCTTCGAGTTTAGTTAAAAATTGATCGCGGTCAGTAGTTTCAATTTCTCTTGCGCCTAAATAAATGCCGTAGGCCGCCGCAATACCAATTGCCGGAGCACCTCGGACAATCATGGTCTTAATCGCCTCGGCCATATCTTCACAGCAGCTAATTTCGACAACTGTATACTCGCTGGGAAGTCGGTTTTGGTCAATGAGATATACGCGGTCTTCTTTCCAGATGACAGGTGAAACTTGAGTGCTTTGGGAGGTCATAGACGTGAAGGGAACTTAAAAATATCACAGACAAACCTAATCATGCCATATTAGCACTACTTCCCCAATGTTGCCAGGGATAGATCCAGGGTAGCATCCCAATTTTGTAGGGGCGAAGCATAACCGCTGATAAGTTATTGGTTAGAGGCAGAGATTTACTGCCGGAATGCTTGCCTTACAGATATTTTTACTAGAATTGGGAACGAATTTGTTCTAGTTGTTGTCCTTGGACTTTAAGTCAGGCGATGACTCAAGTATTTCGTTTTGCCGCTCATATATTTAGCTCAGCCATTACTGTCAAGTTAATGGTTATTTTTCAATACTAATTTGTATTGTTGGCAAGGCGATCGCTATTTGATTAGGACTTCGCACAGAAACCGTGATTCTCAGAAAAATCATTGGTTTCGCGCTAGAAATTTACGAATAAGCCAGGTTTCTGATCTCGGCGTGCATAAGTCCTCTTCATCTGGCTGTATTTGTATTTACTGGGAAAAGTCATAATCGATCCCATTTGCATCTATCAGGAAAACTCATCATGAACAATACACAAATAGTTTTTATTGACTCTACCGTTGAAGATTACCAAAGTCTTGCACAGAGTGCGGAACCAGGAAAAGAAGTATTTATACTGGACGCGACGGAAGATGGAGTCGAGCAAATTACACAGTTACTTGCTAGCTGCACTAATATTTCTGCCATTCACATCGTTTCTCACGGCGGCCCTGGAAGTTTGCAACTGGGGGCAATTCAGCTAAATTCTCACAATTTAGACGTATACGCTAGTCAGTTTCAACAGTGGAAAAATGCTTTAACTACCAACGCTGACATCCTTCTTTATGGTTGCAACGTAGCGGCCCAAATAGAAGGGAAAAATTTTATCTCTCGCCTCAATCAACTTACGGGTGCAGATATCGCCGCCTCCAAAAGTCTTACAGGGAGTGCTGCATTAGGTGGTGATTGGGATTTAGAAGTAACAATTGGTTCGATTGAGACACCTTTGGCATTCAGCCAAGATGCGATCGCAGCTTACACCTCTGTACTGACAACTATTAATGTAAATAGCACAGCAGATACTATTGCTGTTGACGGTACGATCACTCTGCGCGAAGCAATTACTTCTCTCAATACCAATACACCCGTAAATGCCGATCTGGCCGCTATTGTTTTTAACAATACTAACGACACTATTGACCTGACTGGCATTACTGGCATAATTACCCTCGCTGCAACGCTACCAACCATTAATGAAAGCGTTACTCTGAACGGCCCTGGGGTAGGTAACTTGACAGTTGGTAATAGCGCAGTACAGATACTTAGCACTGCTAACGGCCCTGTTAGTATTTCTAACCTCACGTTTGCTAATGGAACTGGCGGCATTAATAACGGCTTCGGTGTCACCCTGAACCTCACCAACGTTAACTTCTCCAGTAATACCGCTGGGACAGGAGGTGCTCTCTTCAACAATGGCGGCACGGTGACAATAACGAGTTCCACCTTTGAGGCCAATACCGCTAATGGTTCGGGCGGCGGCGCGATCAGAAACGGTGGCGGTATTTTAACCATTGTTAACAGCAGTTTCATCGAAAATACAGCTACGGCAGCTAGCCAAGGCGGTGGTGCTATCTTGATCGATAGCGGTGCAGTAAACATTACTGGCAGCACGTTTAGGGGCAACGCTTCCCAAAACACCGACGGTGGTGGCGCGATTTTCCACAGAGGCGGCGGCGAACTATTAAGCATTACCGACAGCACTTTTACTAACAACATTTCGGCGGCTGATGGCGGTGCGATCAGAAACGATGCCACTCAGCCATTGAGTGTCACTAACAGCACGTTCAATGGCAATCAAGCCGCACAAAACGGCGGCGGTATTGTCAACAGCGGCCCGGCAACCATTACCAACAGCACGTTTTCTGCGAACACGGCAGCCCAGTTCGGTGCGATCAGAAATGGTGGCACGCTGGATCTAAGAAGCAGCACTCTTACTCTCAATAGTGCAACTAACCAAGGCGGGGGAATCTTCAACACTGCTACGGCAAATGTCCGTAACACGATTATTGCTGGGAATACGGCTCCGTTAAACCCCGATGTAGACGGCACATTTTTTACCAGTGAGGGCAATAATTTAATTGGAGACGGTACTGGTAGTAACTTCACGAATGGCACGAATAACGACCAAGTAGGTACTGCTGGCACTCCCATCAATCCAAATCTGGCAGCGCTGGCAAGTAACGGCGGCCTTACACAAACGCACGCACTGAATGCAGGCAGTCCCGCGATCGATGCGGGTAACGCGATCGCACCTACTACCGATCAGCGTAACTTAACAAGACCTTCTGGCAGCGCTGCTGACATTGGTGCTTTTGAACTACAGCAAACCGTCAGCATTACGGCCCCAACGAGTACAGCTATTGAAGGTGGAAGTACAGGTACTTTTCGCATTAGTCGCACTGGTAGCACGTTAGGTAATTTAACAGTTAATCTCGCCATTGATGGCAGTAGCACCGCTGTTGCTGCTGACTACAATCTTAGCAGTACCTTTCCTGTCACTATTCCCAACGGACAAGCTTTTGTTGATGTTACTCTCACCCCGGTTGATGATACTATTCCTGAGATTGGAGAGACGCTGCGACTGAATTTAGGTACTGGCAATTACACCATAGATACTACTAATAGTAATGCTACGGTGACAATTACAGACAACGATGCAATTTCCTATGCGATCGCGCTGACAAATCCCGCTACAGGTGTTCTAACTGAAGGCAACTCTGGCAGTCAAACTGTGACCTACACTGTCACCCGCAGCGGCGGTGTTGGGGTAGCGAGTACAGTAGATTATGCGATCGCAGGCACGGCTACTAACGGCGCAGACTACAACAATATCAATATCAATGGAAATGGCGCTAATACGGCAACAGGAACGATCGCCTTTGCCGCTGGCGAGACAAGCAAAACCATTACTGTTGATGTTTTGGGAGAAACATTAGGTGAAGCTGATGAGACAATTATTGCCACTTTGTCTAATCCGAATTTGACAGCAGCGCCGGAAAGTTCTACAGTCACCACAAGCACTGCCACCGCGACTATTACCAATGATGATAGTCCTAGCATTTCTATCAATGATGTAGTTGTCACTGAGGGAAATTCTGGTACTGTTAATGCTGCTTTTACTGCTACTCTTTCAGCCGTTTCTAATTTACCTGTTACTGTTAATTACGCCACATCAGACGCTACTGCTACCACTACTGACAGCGATTATACAGCAGCCACAGGAAGCGTAACTTTTGCCGCAGGAGAAACCACAAAAACCATTAATATTGCTGTCAACGGCGATACTAAGTTTGAACCTGACGAAACATTTAATGTCAATCTCAGCACTCCTACCAATGCGACTATTAGCAAAGCGATTGGCATTGGCACTATTACTAATGATGATACTCAATCTACCGAACCTAGTATCAGCATTAACGATATCACGGTTACAGAAGGCAACAGCGGCGCTACGAATGCTGTATTTACTGTTAGCTTAAATAATGCTAGTTCCCAAGCAGTCAGCGTTAATTACGCTACGTCTGACGGCACTGCTACTATTGGTGACAGCGATTATACAGCGGCCACAGGAAGCGTCACTTTTGCCGCAGGAGAAACCACAAAAACCATTACTATTGCTGTCAATGGCGATACTAATTTTGAAGCTGACGAAACATTTAATGTTAATCTCAGCACTCCTACTAATGCGACTATAGCAAAAGCGACTGGCATTGGCGCGATCGCAAATGACGACTTGCAGACACCAACGCCAACTCCAACCCCGACTCCAACAGGAACTCCCACACCAACTCCAACACCAACGCCAACTCCAACCCCAACAGGAACTCCAACCCCAACAGGAACTCCAACTCCAACAGGAACTCCAACCCCAACTCCAACAGGAACTCCCACACCAACTCCAACAGGAACTCCCACACCAACTCCAACAGGAACTCCCACACCAACTCCAACAGGAACTCCTACACCAACTCCGACAGGAACTCCTACACCAACTCCGACAAATACTCCAACCCCAACTCCGACAAATACTCCAACCCCAACTCCGACAAATACTCCAACTCCAACTCCAGAACCTCAAGACCCTGATTGCATTTGCAAACAGATAACCTTCCCTAGCTTAAGTGATATTCCCGGCCCAAATGCAGTCGAGAATATACTCAATGGCAGCGATCGCAACGACGACATCATCGGCGATAATGCCAATAACAGCATTAATGGATTAGATGGTAGCGATCGCCTCCTTGGTCAAGCAGGAAACGACAATATTTATGGCGGATTTCCTAACATTATCCCCATTGGCCCCGACGTAGACCCCGATTTATTGCTGGGAAATGAAGGCAATGACTACCTCAACGGTAATGCAGGCAACGATGCCATCTTCGCAGGTAAAGATAACGATATCGCGATCGGTGGCAAAGATGACGACCTGATTTTTGGCGACAAAGGTAACGATACCTTACTTGGCAATGAAGGTAATGACACCCTTTATGGCGGCACTCTTGACCCCTCTAACCTCGATTCAACAGGACAAGATTTACTTTTTGGCGGTACTGGCAATGACTACCTCAACGGGGAAGAAGGTGAAGATACTCTTTCAGGCGGTGATGGAAATGATACAGTACAGAGCGGCAAAGGCAATGACATCGCCGTAGGGGATTTAGGAGACGATTTACTTTTCGGCGATGAAGGAAATGACACTCTTTGCGGTGGTGATGGCAATGATACCATCTACGGGGATACAGGCAGTCCCCTTGCCGTCGGTACTGCGGGCGGGCAAGACCAAATGTGCGGCGGTTTGGGCGATGACTTCCTTTATGGCAATGAAGGCCAAGATACACTCAACGGCTATGTTGGTAATGATACTCTTTACGGCGGTAAAGATGATGATTATCTGATTGGTGGTGCTAATAATGACTTGTTGAAAGGCGATGAGGGCAATGATTCTCTGTTGGGAGGTAGCGGAAATGATATTTTCGCTTTAGTGATTGGAGAAGGAAGCGATACTATTTTGGACTTTCAAACAGGTCAAGATTTGATCGGATTAAGTAATGGTTTAAGTTTCTTCGATCTGAGTATTACTCAGGGCAATAATGCTGCCTTAATTCGGTTGGCGAGTACCAATGAACTGCTTGCCTCTGTGAACGGAATTTCGGCAAGTTTAATTAATGCCACAAATTTTGCCATTATCTAGAGTCTGTCTGCAAGCTATTTAGGACTTACGCACTCACTACTATTTTCTGTCATTGGCGTTGGATATCATTTCGATGCTTTTGACTGCTTATCCTACGCATTCAAGCAATCTTAAAGGGTGATTTTTTAGTTATTCTGTGCGTAAGTCCTACACTTATATAGTTGAAAAAAACTTTAGTTCGCTCCCACTTCAACTTGCTCCCAATGTTAATATACCTAATGCCATATCAACTATCAAACGCCGAGTTTTCAGCCATTACCTACCAAGTAAAATTTCCGGAACTCCATCACCAACATGAACGGGAATATCAAACTCTTGTCCATCTATTCGTACCTTTCCTGCATAAAGCTTGAAATTGAATTCTCCCTTAGCTGTCCGCATCATTTGCTGCTTAACGTAAATCCAATCAAGGCCTTCTAAATCCTGATTTTCTATCGCTAACCAGCCTGAAAAACCTGTATCTAGCATGGCATCAACTGGTAACTCTAAGCTATTAGCAGCTATTAACTCAATTTCAAAAAAAAGTTCATCCTCATCACCAAACTTTCCCTCTATCATATTGTGCCGTAAGCTCCTGTCTTGTTAATCCGAAAAACGTGCAGTTTAGTGTTGGGATGTTTCTCTTTCGCGATCTTTGTCACTACTTCTTCTTCCTTCGCAATGAAATAATCGCCACTATCAGGCTCAACAGCCATATACCAGTTATAGTGTGTTTTAATCAACTCAGGTTGAAGGCGATCGAAAACTACTTTGCAACGCTGGTAAATGTCTTCTGTTTCAGCTCGCCACTCGGCTTTCTTTTCTTGTGACCACTGGATTTCAGGAAATAATCGGCCTCGCCGGACAGTACGATTTGTTTTCGTCTCAGTCATAGTTGATTCTCCTCGATCTCAGGTGGTACTATACTTTGTAATTTAACATATCTTTCTGAACTAAATTTCGCGATCGCATTTCAACTTGCTCCCAAGGTTAACACACCTGAAGGAATATCGACTACTAACCGCCGAGTTTTCAGCCATTGCCTACCAAGTAAAATTTCCGGAACTCCATCACCAACATGAACGGGAATATCAAACTCTTGTCCATCTATTCGTACCTTTCCTACATAAATATCGAAATCAAACTCTCCCTGTGCTGTTCGCATAGTGTCCTGACGCAAATAAGACCAATTAAGCCCCTGCAAATCCTGGTTGTTAATAGCTAACCAGCCCGAAAATCCCGTATCCAGCCATACATCAACGGGTAGTGCTAGACCATCAACAGCAATTAAATCTATTTCAAAAAATAGCTCATCCTCATCACCAAACCAGCCCTCTATCATATCGTTCCACAAACTCCTGTCTCATTAATCCGAAAAACGTGAATTTTAGCATGGGAATGTTTCTCATGCGCCATCTTTGTCACGACTTCTTCATCGTCTGCAATGAAATAATCGCCACTATCGGGTTCAACTGCCATATACCAGTTATAGTGTGTTTTAATCAACTCAGGTTGAAGGCGATCGAAAACTACTTTGCAACGCTGGCGAATTTCTTTTCTTTGAGCTCGCCACTCAGCTTTCTTTTCTTCTGACCACTGGATTTCAGGAAATAATCTGCCGCGCCTTACAGTCCGAGTTGTTTTTGTTTCAGTCATGGTTAATTTTCTCTCTTATTCAAATTGTCGTAACGCCGCCCTCTGGGCATTTAAATCACCGCCCAGAGGGCGGCGTTACAATTATAGCTAACTAGACGCTAACTGTTGATAACTTCGAGCTGAAACTTGCCCGCACGCGCTCTGCAATTTGAGCTGGATTCAGACCCAATTCTGTAAAAGATTGTTCGGGAGTAGCGTGATCTACTAACACATCAGGTACACCAATTCGGATCACCTTGGCTGCAATATCTCGATCTAATAAAGATTCCGCTACTGCTGAACCAAAGCCGCCCATTACACAGCCTTCTTCCAAAGTTATAACCCGCCCAATCTTGTGAGCTAGAGGTAATATTAATTCCTCATCCAAAGGCTTAGCAAAACGCGCATTTACGACTGTTGCTTCAATACCATGTTCGCTCAAAATCTCAGCCGCCTGCATTGCTGGTTGTACCATCGATCCATAACCAAGCATGAGTACGTCGTCGCCTTGGCGCAGAATTTCACCTTTACCAATGGGCAATTCTTCCCATCCTTCTTCCATCAGGGGAACGCCGTAACCATTGCCACGAGGATAACGCATCGCAATCGGGCCGGAAGTATGATTAATACCAGTAACAATCATCCGCTGCAATTCGGCTTCGTCTTTTGGTGCCATTAATACCATATTTGGCAAACACCGCAAGTAAGAAATATCGTACATTCCCTGATGAGTTGGGCCGTCGGCACCGACGATTCCTGCCCGGTCTAAACAGAAGAAAACTGGTAACTTTTGGATGCAAACATCGTGAACTATTTGGTCATAGGCTCTTTGCAAAAAGGTAGAATAAATGGCGACAACGGGTCTAATTCCTTCGCAGGCTAATCCAGCGGCACAAGTAACGGCGTGTTGTTCGGCGATGCCAACGTCGATGTATTGTTTAGGCAGTTTTTCCTGAAATTTATCCAGGCCAGTTCCCGTTGCCATTGCCGCAGTAATAGCAACAATTTTGGGGTTATCTTCTGCTAGTTTGATCAGGGCGTGGGCAAAGACTTTTGAGTAGGCGGGAGGCTTGGGTCTGTTGGAGGGTATGGCTTTGCCAGTGGCTAAGTTAAAGGGGTTTTGGGCATGATAGCCTACTTGGTCTTTTTCTGCGATCGCATATCCTTTGCCCTTCACTGTCACGACATGAACCAATACGGGCCCTTGTATTGTATGTGCTTGTTTGAAAGTCGCAATCAATTCTTCCAAATTGTGGCCGTCCACTGGCCCCATATAAGTAAAGCCCAATTCTTCAATGACAGCGCCAACTTTCGGTACTGCTAACCGTTTCATCCCTTCTTTTAGCCGTTCCATTTCTGGGGTGAAAGTCTCGCCAACGAAGGGAATGTGCTTGAATTGTTCCTCTAGATTATCCTTGAGAAACTGAACTGGTGCGCTGAGGCGCATTTTGTTGAGATACCGGGGGATTGCGCCGACATTGGGCGAAATTGACATTTCGTTGTCGTTGAGAACGACTAATAAGTTAGTTTTCGGCAAGTGGCCGGCGTGGTTGATGGCTTCTAGGGCCATACCACCAGTTAATGCGCCGTCACCAATTACGGCTACAACTTTAAAGTTTTCGCCTTTCATGTCCCGCGCGAGGGCCATACCTAAACCGGCGGAGATGCTGGTGGAAGCGTGACCGGCACCGAAATGGTCGAATTTACTTTCGCAGCGTTTGAGGTAGCCGGCAACGCCGTCTTTTTGGCGTAGAGTATGAAAGCGATCGTAGCGACCGGTTAGCAATTTGTGAGGGTAGGCTTGGTGGCCGACATCCCAGAGGACTTTATCGCGATCGAGGTCTAGAGTCTGGTAAAGTGCGATCGTTAGTTCGACGACTCCTAATCCGGGACCGAGGTGGCCGCCGCTAGTCGCTACTGTTTCTAAATGTTTTTCTCGAATTTGCCGCGCAATCTGCTGCAATTGGTTAATGGATAGACCGTGCAGTTGATTCGGATGAGTCAGTTCGCTCAGGTGCATAAACTTTAGTTACCCTGGATAGTTATTACTTCAAGCAATTTTAACTGACTTGGCTTGCCCCTTCTGGTTCTGGTTGGTCTGGGGTACAAAAGTTAACCAATTTTATACTAACAATATATTAAATTTGTGCTAAGTGTTAAAATTTATTCTCACATGGTTGATGACAATTTGGCTCAACTTTACCCAGAAACCGGGTTTTTGAGATCGTATAGCAACCGCCACAACGATTAGGACATTATCGATCGCCCAAACCATGTCTACTATTGAATTTTCCTCCTGCCTCCTGCCTCCTGCAATATGTGGGTAACAACGAAGTATTTTCGTCAAAAAACCCGGTTTCTTTATGAATGTTCTTGTTGATAGTTCCGTTTGGTCGCTGGCTTTGCGGCGCAACACAAAAAATGATGCGATCGCGCTAAGGAAAAAAGAGCGATCGCCTAATAAAATGGAGGCTAGGTACTAAAGAAAACATTTGCCGATGGATTAAAAAACCGATGGATTTGATTGCGGTTCTTTCCTCTGCAATTCTAACTTAGTTTCTTCGCCAGAAAGCTGTTTACCACTAGCATCTAACTTTGGCAAAGGCATATTTCTCATTTCCCAAACTTTAATTGATATTAGATATTCATAGAAAGCTTGTAGCGTACACCAAGCAAATCCCGGTTGACCATCCAGAAACCCACCCAGCAAAAAATACATATAGAAAAAGCGCACTAACGGTCTTAAAGGCAAACGCAAAGAGATGTCCTTTAAAGCTCTACGCCTGTTTACTTCAGTGGCCCCAAAAAACAAATCCCACCAATTGACTTTACCCGCTTCTAATTGGCGTAAAATTTCTGCGGCTTCGTCAGTAGAATAGCGATTGTGTTTCTCAATCCAGCGGGAAATACCTTTGCTACAGGTATAGTGCGGATAGGTTTCTTTTAAAAAGCTAGTAGGGCCGTCGCAAATTTCTCGTTCGGCGTGACCGTAATCCCCAAACCGGACTTTATCTTTGCGAAATAGGCGCATTTGATGGCGAGGATATTGCGTGCTGCGGCGAATCCACCGCTCCATAAATATTACCCGCTCTGCGACATAATAACCGATGTAGTTCTGATTTTTTATAGCTTCAGAACATTCATTAAAAAGTTCTGAGGTCATCCGTTCATCTGCTTCGAGAATGTAAACCCATTCGTATTTAGTGGGTACTTCTTCTAGCATCCAAGTCCGCTGCTTCCCGTGAGTTTCAAAGGCGTGTTGCACGATTTGCACGGGATAGCGGCGGACTATTTCAATGGTGCGATCGGTGCTGAAAGAGTCAATTACAATGATGTCATCCGACAGAATCGCCGATTCAATGCAAGCGGCGATGTCAATTTCTTCGTTGTAAGTCAGAATATAAATTGAGAACATTCCAAGCTTTCAGTGAGGGCAATGCTAGGCTGGTGACGAGTTTTCAGGATGCCCTAATTTTCGTGCTGCCATCCGGGTTACTTTAAGCTTTGCGACGACCGGCTCGCAAAATCCCCATACTTCTTAATCCAGTCCAGCCAATAGTAATGTAGCCGATCGCTAAGAGTAAACTGTTAATACCAGTTTGTAGGCTGGAGTTACGCGATCGCGTTCTGATCTCTTTTTCTTTTTGCTGTTTGCGGGTGGTAATCTCTTTAATCGCCTGGGTTGGCAGAGATTGGGCTTGCTGGTCGAGAAATGTTTCCAGGGCTTTGGGGTTACTTTTAGCCTCTTGAAGTAATTTTTTTAACTCTGGTGGGGTTTGTGGGTTCTGGAGTACCTCCTGCAATTTTTGTTCGTCGCCAAGTACGCTGGTGATTTGGCTGCGGCGTTGGCTTTTGAGTTGTTCGATCTGAGTTTTGAATTGATCGCTGCTAAGCTGGGCATTAAGTTGATTTTCGGCGGCGGTGGCTTCGCGATCGATCTGAGCAAGACTTTCTGTGACTTCTAGGCGAGTATTGTTGAGGTGGACGGGAACTACCAGCAGGTAGAATAGCCCGACTAAGCTGGAAAACAAGATTGCCCAAAATCTGAGGTCGAGGCCAATGTTGCGGGGTTCATGGACAATTCCCGAACTGCTGTCAACCCAAAAACCTGTAAATAGAAGGGCAATACCTGTCATGGGCAGAATTCCTCGGTCAACTACTTGAGTTGTTAAGGCAATTTGCCAGCCTCTAGTGAGAAAATCAGAGGATTCGTTGGGAATCGACAGGATTAAGCAGTCGAATACGGCGGACAAAATCAATATAATACCGACTACTTTTAAAGTCCGAGCGGCCATAGAGGAAATTTGACGGCTATTAGTTGCTTTCATTTAGATTCTGCTTAATGAGTTAGGTTATTTTCCACCAAAATAGATTATGTTTGCTACGGGCTTACATCCCCTTTGGGATACATCGGACTTACGCAATCTAACCTATCCCTCCTCTACCAGGGGAGGGGAAATTTCTTTGTTTGTTTGTTTCTCCCCCTTCCCTTTTAAGGAAGGGGGCTGGGGGTTAGGTCTTTGGTCTTTATCAAAAATGAGATACTCCCACGCGCGATCGTTGACCCTGCACCGACGGTTTAAAGAAGGAGGGGCTAAAGTATCCCCTGTCTTATAGTAATTGATTAGGAGAGTGAGCTGGACAAGAGAATCGAGGTGGGAAGTCTGGGGGTTGGCCGTTATCAAAAGTTGCGATCGCTGATTCGATCTCGTTGGATGCCCGAAGTTTAAATTTATGGGAAGGAATAATCTAAAATTTAAAATCAATTGCCCTAAATTTAGTTTTGGCACTGCCAATTGGAAATCTAATGTCTAGAATTGCATGATTTCAGGTGTTTATACTTTGACGGAACTTGAGGATGCGATCGCTGCTGACCCCCTGCTGTGGCGACCTTTGGTGTTTACTAATGGCTGCTTTGATATTATCCACGCGGGTCATGTCCGATATTTGCAGGCGGCGAAAGCTTTGGGGCGATCGCTCGTAGTAGGTTTAAATAGCGATGCTAGCGTCCAAGCTATCAAACCGCAACAGCTTGGTTCTCCTTCCCGCCCCA
The DNA here is from genome assembly GCF_000180455.1 of Kamptonema sp. PCC 6506. Classification (NCBI taxonomy): domain Bacteria; kingdom Bacillati; phylum Cyanobacteriota; class Cyanophyceae; order Oscillatoriales; family Microcoleaceae; genus Kamptonema; species Kamptonema sp. PCC 6506. Next base: position 11,352 of record NZ_CACA01000310.1, on the reverse strand, counting down.
TTGTACCGGAAAGGCAGCGGGCAGAAGTATTGGCGGCATTAAAACCAGTAGCAGCAGTGGTAATTTTTGCCGATCCTACGGCTAATAAATTGATAGAGAGGCTGAAGCCAAATATTTATGTTAAAGGCGGTGACTACCTAATTGAAACTTTGCCGGAAGCCCCAGTCGCACAAGCTATCGGCTGTGAGATTTGTTTGATCGAAGTCGAGATTCCTAGTTCTACAACTGCCCTAATTAACCGTATTTTGGGGAAGAGCTGTACAGATAAAAGTTAACTTTTATCAATAAAATTGCGATCTAGCAACCGCCACAACGGTTAAGACACTACCTCATGGCCCAAACTATTGACTCTCTTACCCTCTTCCCCTTCTTCCCCTTCTTCTTCCCCTAGCCCCTAGCCCCTAGCCCCTAGCCCCTTCTTAATCCACCACTCTCAACACCCCTCGGCGCAAACCATCAAAAACTCGGTCAATTTGTTCATGTTCCTCCATAGTCAAAGCCTCTTTAGACATCATCGCCGCCATAAACCTTCGCTGATCGGCACGAGTAATCTTGCGATTGATAAAGATGCGCTTTACCATTTCCTCAACACTGGCGCTGTTTAAATTCTCTTGAGATTGCATCCCTGTCATAACTCTCCACGGATTGACAAATCCCCATCACTTCAAAATTATGGGTATTTCCAGCAGCTTTTCTAATTCAAATCTTAATTTCTTAGATGCAATCCCGACTAGCTGCTCACTTTATCAACATATCAGAATTCTCAACCGCGCGATCGCCTTACCCTCCCAAAAAAAACGAGACTGGGAAACGCGATCGCCCCAGCCTCGTCCGGCAGGTCTTAGTTTTCAACTGTTCGTCCTTAGCAATTAGGAAATTACTAATTACTTAAGTTGTATAACAACCCCCAAGGAGTTTAAGACACTCTGAATTCCTAAACCCCTTGATTCTATTCCCTTCTTCCCCTAGCCCCTAGCCCCTAGCCCCTAGCCCCTAAATATGCGGATGGCGAGACTCGAACTCGCAAGGACAAGCCACACGCCCCTCAAACGTGCGCGTATACCAATTCCGCCACATCCGCTCTTTGAGTTTTGAGTTTTAAGTTTGGAGATTGCTTCGTACCTCGCAACACTGCGCGGTTTTGAGTTGAAGATTTTTCTTCAGACCCACCACTTGCAACCTCTACTTTTTCACTCTACTACTGCCGATTTACAATCTTAACACCAAAACCCGATAATTGTGCAACAAATTTCTTTAAACTAGATTTTGGGTAATATTCATTACCAGAATATACCGAAAAGGCTTATTCTACAGATCGCAGAGTCACAAGTACCAAAGATGGGGTTTTCCAAACTCTTAATTGCCAATCGCGGAGAAATCGCCCTCCGTATCATCCGCACCTGCGAAGAGATGGGGATTCCAACCGTCGCGGTACACTCCACCATAGATCGCCACGCCCTCCACGTCCAATTAGCGGATGAAGCCGTTTGCATCGGTGAACCCACCAGTAGCAAAAGCTATCTAAACATCCCTAACATCATCGCCGCTGCCCTCACCCGCCACGCCACAGCCATTCACCCCGGCTACGGTTTCCTAGCGGAAAATGCCAAATTTGCCGAAATTTGTGCAGATCACCAGATTACCTTCGTAGGCCCTTCCCCAGAAGCCATGCGATCGATGGGGGACAAATCCACAGCCAAAGAAACCATGCAGCGCGTCGGCGTACCCACAGTACCGGGTAGCGGCGGATTATTAAAAGACGAAACTGAAGCGATCGCGATCGCCCGTGAAATTGGCTATCCCGTAATGATCAAAGCCACAGCCGGCGGCGGTGGGCGCGGCATGAGGCTAGTTCGAGAAGAATGCGAACTGCCCAAACTTCTAGCCGCCGCCCAAGGTGAAGCTGATGCCGCCTTTGGCAACCCAGGCATTTACCTAGAAAAATTCATCGAATGCCCTCGCCATATCGAAATTCAAATCCTAGCTGACTCTCACGGTAACGTTATCCATCTCGGCGAGAGAGACTGTTCCATCCAACGGCGACATCAAAAACTCCTTGAAGAAGCCCCCAGCCCCGCCCTTACTCCCAAATTGCGAGAAAAAATGGGTCACGCCGCTGTTAAAGCTGCCAAATCCATCAACTACACTGGCGCGGGTACTGTCGAATTTCTACTTGACAAATCCGGCAAATTCTACTTCATGGAAATGAACACCCGCATCCAAGTAGAACATCCCGTTACCGAAATGATTACCGGCCTTGACCTAATCGCCGAACAAATTCGCATCGCCCAAGGTGAAAAATTGCAACTGAATCAACATCAAGTTGTAATGAACGGTCACGCCATAGAATGTCGCATTAATGCCGAAGACCCCGACCATAACTTCCGCCCCCATCCCGGCAGGATCAGCGGCTATTTGCCTCCTGGGGGCCCCGGCGTGCGAATGGATTCTCACGTCTACACAGATTACGAGATCCCGCCTTATTATGATTCTTTGATTGGCAAATTGATCGTCTGGGGACGCGATCGCCCCACAGCCATCCGCAGAATGAAACGCGCCCTCCGAGAATGCGCCATCACCGGCGTACCCACAACCATCGGCTTCCATCAAAAAATCCTAGAAACCCCAGCCTTCCTTGCCGGCGAAGTCTACACAAATTTCGTTGAGGAGTGGATGCGTCAAAACAAACGTTAATAGTTAACAGTTAACAGTTAACCGTTAACAGTTAACCGTTGACTAATTACATCATCGTCAGCAATCCTTGTTGACCCAATAGCATCTCCCGCAGGAGACTAACAATACCTACCCAAATAATCGGCGTGATGTCCACCCCCCCAATTGGAGGCACGATCTTCCTCATCGGGATTAACAAGGGCTCTGTCGGCCAAGCAATTAAGCTAAAGGGTAGTCTATTCAAGTTCACCTGCGGATACCAAGTCAGGACAATGCGGAAAATAAAGAGCAAGGTCATTACCACCAGCACAAAGCCCAGTATCCAACTCGCAATCGTAATAGAACTCATGTCAGCCATTAATATCTTAAGTATTGTAAAGTAACTTTCTCATAATTTTAACCCTTTTGCCGACTAATTCCGAGCCAGAATGGGGCGCGATGAAGAAAGTCGGCTTCGCGATCGCAGCAACCCACACAAATAGCTGCTTCTCAAGAAGACCAGGGATGTATAAAATTAATAAAAATCAAATTCTTGTAATAGAGGGCTTTGGATCTATGACTCCTTCACTAGCTAACTTTTTCTACAGTCTGCTTTGGGGTGCTGGGCTTGTATTAATTCCCGCAACAGTCGCACTGATCTTTATCAGCCAGAAAGATAAGATCAAACGCACCTAATCAGGTTAAGAATGGGTTAACTGTTAACTGTTAACGGTTAACTGTTACCGGTTGACAGAAAAACAGCGAACGGTCAATGGTCAACAGTTAATGCTCTTCCTTTTTCCTGGTACTTATAAGCTAGGACTTACACTCATAGACCTCGATCGCCTACTTTTTTACCAAATCTGCGATGCTCTACCGAAGTATTTTCGTAAAAAACCCGGTTTCTGGGCCCATGAGTGTAAGTCCGATCGGCTTAATCTCAGTAGAGATTTTATGTCTAAATCGTTAACATTAGGACTGACATAGGAGAAAGGCTAATGGTTAATTTTGGATTGAACTGGAGCAGTCTGCTGGGAATCGTCCTAGCAGTGGCCGGCGCAGGCCTGTACTTTCTGCGATCTTGGAAACCCAAACTAGCGCGAGATCACGATATTTTCTTTGCCGCTGTAGGCTTGCTGTGCGGCGGTATCCTGCTATTTCAAGGATGGCGACTAGACCCCATTCTGGCTTTCGGTCAGTTCCTTCTTTCTGGTACCGCCATCTTCTTTGCAGTAGAAAGCGTTAATTTGCGCGGCGCTGCAACGGCTGGCGCAAAAAGCCGCAACCAGATAGTAGATGAAGAGCGACCGGTCAGCAATGCCTACGCTTATGATAGTTATGACGCTGAGCTAGAACGACTTGAACCAGAAGAAGATTATCCTCCCCGTCCCCGAATTAGAGCAAGTCAAGATCCACGTTCCACGCGGGACAGCTATGATGAAGAACCGCGCCGCCGCCCATCAAGTCGTAGCAGTACACCCAGACCAGACTTAGGAGAAAAATCCCGCAAGCGGCCCGTGCGTCCCGGAACCTCCCCAACAGAGAAACCCGACGACTGGGAAGGAAGCGATCGCGAAGACAAGCCTACTCGCACGCGCAATAGCCGTCCCTCTGGGTCAGAGAGCCGTAACCCCGAAACTACAAGACCAAAAAGAAGCCGTCCTCCTGAAGAATCGAGGTCTCGCCGGAGTAGAGGTAGCGAAGACCCAACACCAGCAGACTATGTTGAGTATCGACCAGTAGATTACCCCGACGATAACACAGGCAATTCGACCAATTTTGAATAATCAGCAAAGGAGAAACTGGTAATTGAGAATTGGGAATTGGTAATTTGTCAAGGGGGAAAAAGAATCAATTTATTAGGAGTGAGGGGGAGAAAGATAAAAATTTCCCCCTCACCTTTTAGATTAAGGGCAGAGGTTTCTTCCGTATTCGGATAAAAACGGGAAGGCTTCCCTCTTAACCAGTACTTACGCAAAAAACCCGTAACGCCGCCATCTTGGCGGTCAAGTCACCGCCAAGATGGCGGCGTTACGTAAGTAATGCGTAAGTCTTATTAACTAAAATACAAAAACTGGGAACAAGAAATAAACAAAAAACAACAATTATCAATGAAAGATTAATATACAACTGACTATGCGATTACTTGAAATTGGCGATCCTGCTCCTTGGTTCTCTCTTCCTTCTACAGTCAACCCCTTGTTTCATTTCTCTACTGTTGGAGGTCGGCGGATCGTGCTGTTTTTCTGTGGCAGCACTGCCTTTGAGCCAATCCAAATTATGCTTAAATCCTTCCAAAATCTCCGAGCAGAATTTGAGCAATTACAAGTCCTATTTTTTGCTGTCAGCATCGATCCTGCTGATAAAGATCGAAATTTCCCTGCGGAAATCGCCCCTTCATTCATATTTTTCTGGGACTTCGATAAAACCGTAAGTAATAAGTACGGTGTTTGTCAAACAGTTGAGCAAGGAGAAACTATAGGTCTTCAATATGCTCCCTGTACCTTCGTTCTTAACGAAAATCTTCAGGTATTAAACATTTTTCCTATGGGAGATCCCGCTCAACACGCCGAGCAAGTCTTGCGTTTTTTCAAAGCTTTGCCCCCTGTTGAACAAGCCCGCCCCGCAAGCAGACACGCCCCAGTCCTAGTTATTCCTAATGTTTTGGACAAAGCTTTTTGCCGTAGTTTGATTGAGTTTTATCAAGCCGAAGGCGGTAGTCCTTCTGGTTTTATGAGGCAAATAGAGGGGAAAACAGTAGGTTTGTTAGACGATAGCTTCAAGAAGCGACAAGACGTATTTATTCAGGAGCCTAAATTACAACAAAAGTTGAGTGATTTGATCGTTCGTCGTGTCTGCCCGGAGGTAGAAAAGGCATTTCAGTTTAAAATAACTAGGTTTGAACGCTATCTTGTGGGTTGTTACGATGCCGATAGTGGCGGCTACTTCCGGTCCCACCGCGATAACACCAGTAAAGCTACACTGCACCGACGCTTTGCGATGACTCTTAACCTAAATGTAGGAGAATATATGGGTGGATATCTACGGTTTCCAGAGTACGGGCCTAACGGCTATCGAGGGGAGATTGGAACTGCGATCGTCTTTTCTTGCTCGGTGTTGCACGAGGCGACACCAGTAACTAGGGGTCAACGTTTTGCTCTTTTGTCCTTTTTCTATAATGACGAGGATGCTAAAGTGCGCGAAGCCAATTTTAAGTATCTTGCTAACGAACCAGCGTTGAGAATTCGGGAACCAGTTTGAGAATGGTCTATAAATAAAGAAGCGAGTCTTTGATTGTGAGTGTTGCAACCCGATCGGGACTTAGGCACTTTGACTACAGAAACCGGGTTTTTTACTGAATCTGCGGGCGGTAACGAAGTATATTCGGAAAAAACTGTTTGGACTTCGGTGGAAGTGCGGTTTCTGGGCCCATGAGTGTAAGTCCTACTGATATTAAATCGGGACTTAAACCCAGCGATTAATCTGGCCGGAGCCCCATTAGAGAAAGTAAGGCTAGTTCAGCCTGAAGTTATTCCTGTGGACTGGAAGGGGCCGACTTCCCAGGATGAAGCAGGAAGTGAACATCAGCTTACGATCGGTAGGTTTGAGTAAGTTTCATAGAATGGCATTGAGCGGATAAAAAATAAGATGAATTTCAAAATTTTGGGCTTGGCATTATCGGGAATCTTAACAGTTGGATCGGCACTGGGAGCAAGTGTGGCTGCCACGCCATCACTTCAGGGGGTGCAGGGCTTAACGCAAGTTAAGCTGAGGCATTTAGAGGGTGCGATCGCTCAACAAGATGTTGACGAAACCACAAATATCCGCGTCTACGAACGAGCTAGTCCCGCTGTCGTTACCATCGATACGGACAAAGCTAACGGTAGCGGTACGATCGTTACTCCAGATGGGATGGTGTTGACTAACGCTCACGTTGTCTCCGAAGGCGGAACTGTGACGGTAATTCTGGCAGACGGTAGCAAAGTTACAGCCGATGTGATTGGCTTTGGGGAAGACGGTTTAGACCTAGCTGTGGTGAAAATACGCGATCGCACTAATTTACCGACAATTCCTCTGGCGGCTGCTGGTTCGATAAAAGTTGGTCAGCGGGCCTATGCGATCGGCAATCCCTTTGGTCAATTTCAGGGTACTTTTACTGTCGGGATCGTCAGCCGCATGGACAAAGATCGAGGCTTGATTCAAACCGATGCTGCCATCAATCCAGGTAATTCTGGGGGGCCTTTACTAAATAGCGCTGGAGAATTAATTGGAGTCAACACTTCGATTTTTACTCGCGGTCAAGGTGGAGGTAATATTGGCATTGGTTTTGCCATCTCTGTAGACAAAGTGCCGCCATTCCTAACAGCGGTGCGAGAAGGTCGAGCTTCCCGCGTCTCCCAGAGGCGAGGTTCGATTTTTGGCAGCCAACAACCTCAAAAATTGATGCTAAACGGGCCAATGGTCAATGGCAAGCTTACAGACAAGTCCAGCATCTTGCCAGTGGACAATAGCTTTTTTGACCTCTACTCCTTTGAGGGTAAAGCTGGCCAGGAAGTGACGATTGATATGAAGAGCGAAGATATTGACCCTTATTTGATTTTGTTGGGGCCTCTTCAGCGCGAAATCGCTCAAGATGATGATGGTGGGGGTAATAAAGATGCTCGCATTGTGGTGACGTTACCCGCAGATGGTACTTACACTATACTGGCAAATTCTTATGAAGCACGGCAATCGGGGTCTTATACTTTACAACTTAAGGGTAGTGCGCCGACTCGGGTTGCTCCGCCAGAGTCAAGAAGTATAATTTTGCAGGAAGATGGGGTTTTAGCTGAAGGTGCTCCTGTACTTGAGTCTGACGGGAGTCTTTACCGCGAGTATACTTTTGAAGGCCGTGCCGGACAGTCTGTCAGGATTACGCTCGAAAGTTCTGAGTTTGATCCGTATTTGGCATTGTTTGGCCCGAATAGCAGGTTAGTTGCGGAAAATGACGACATTACTGAGTCAAGTCAAGATGCTGCGATCGCTGTGACTTTACCTGTTGCGGGTACTTATCGAGTGATTGTTAATGCTTATGATTCTACAGGTCGAGGCCGCTACACTCTGACAGTCCGTTAAAAACAGAGAAAGGAAAGGTCTTTTTCTTTATTCCAAATTGAGGTAATTCATGCGTCAAGTTAGATTTTGGGCGATCGCGCCAGTTAGCCTACTAGCTGCTTTTTCTGGCAACCCAGTCATTGCTGCGCCAGTGTCCCAGTCTAGTCAGGTTGTTGGCAACACTAGCTCTTCCTTCGTTTCAGCAGAATTTCCTCAGAGGAAGTCTGTTCTTTTGTCTGCGGCTAATTCTGTTTTAGCTCAGGAGAGTCCTGAACCGTCGCCTTCTCCATCAGTATCGCCATCTCCTAGACCTTTACCACCTTCTCCTAGACCTTTGCCACCCTCGCCGAGCCCTTCCGAATCGCCATCTAGTGTGATCTTGGAAAAAGACGGGGAACTGAGCCCTACTAACTCGTCTGTACTGGAAATTGATGGAAGTCTGTTCGACCAATATAGCTTTGACGGTCGTCAGGGTCAAAATGTGACTATTACTTTAGAAAGTCCTGATTTTGATACCTATTTAGCACTGTTTGATTCCACTGGCAAATTGATTGAAGAAGCTGACGATATGGGAGATAGTTGCAACTATCAAGATGAGACGACCAAGAAAGATTTTATTAGCAAGGGGTTGTGCAATTCTAGGCTAAGTATTACTTTACCCGCCACTGGCAACTATAAAGTAATTGTCAATGGTCGAGATAAAACCGATCGTGGTAAGTACACCTTGACTATCCGTAACAATTAAAAAAGGCAGGGGAAAGTAAAATTCAAATATTGCTTTCCCCTTGATGATAGCTTCCGATCCCAATTCTCCAAAGTTATACAACAGTATAGGCAGAAGGCAGGATGGAAGAGGCAAGAGGTCGATCTTCTGAAGTTAACTCAACAATGCAGATTGTCTCAATAATTTGGACAATTGGGATCGGAAGCTAAAAACATTAGGTTGGGTAAGACGAAGTGAAACCGACCACCTTGGGAATTAAAAATTCTTCATTAATTCGGATGCCAAAGGCATCGATATAAATTACATCCCCAACCAGGTAAAGAAATCCTGGCGGGTGAAGAATTCTAGCAATAACAGCGCTACAAATCCGATCATAGCAAAACGTCCATTAATTTGTTCAGCATAGGGAGTCCAACCAAAGGCAGGTTCGGGTTTATTTGAGGTTTCAGGAGTTGATTTTGGTGGGGAAGTTGGGGTTTCAGATGTCATTTTTGTTTAAAATTTTAGGTGAGGAATTGACTGCTACAACTGCGATGATTGCCAATAGATTAGTCTTCTAAGTTTTGCACAGATTCGATCAGCGATCGCACTGTTTCTCTACCTTCTGATGGTTCAAACGATAGAGGAAATTTACCTCTAGCAATCATGCGTAAACCCAAGGGGCCAAGACTAAGCAAACCTTTGATATCGCGGAAGTAGTTACCTACTACTTGTACACCAAATTTACGCTCATCAATCCAACCGCCTTGCTTGACTAAATCAATTAAGACTTTGCGGTGGCGGATGGAACGGCTGGCTTGTGCGTCTTTGCGATCGAGGATGTCTTGTTTAATTTTACCAATTTGATCCATTGGTGCAACATCCATTGGGCAAACAGAATTACAGTAGTAACAGCGGGTACAACCCCACACCCCAACTGTGCCTTGATTGTATTTTTCTAGTCTGTTTTCTGTATCGCTGTCGCGGTTATCTGCTACCATGCGGTAGGCTTTGGCGAGGGCGTGAGGGCCGACAAATTCGGGATTAACTTCGCGGGCATTACATTCAGAATAACAGGCTCCGCAGAGTATACAATTACCTGTTTGATTGAGTTTTTCTCGTTCTTCAGGTGTTTGGAGAAATTCACGTTCGGGAATTTTTCTAGCTTCGGTACTGACGTAGGGTTCGACGGCTTCTAGGTTATTCCAAAAGCTGGTCATATCTACGACTAAATCTTTAATCACTGGCATATTACCCATTGGGGCAATTGTGATTTCGGGGATTGAGTCGGTGGGGGTTTGGGCTGAGTTTGCCTTGGCAATTTCTTGGAGTCTTTTGACTTCGCTACCGATGTTTTCTTTGCAGGCTAATGCGGATCGACCGTTAATTCGCATGGAACAACTACCGCAAATTGTGTTGCGGCAATTTTTACGGAAGGCTAGGGTTCCGTCTTGTTCCCATTTGATGCGGTTGAGGCAGTCGAGGACGGTGTTTCCTGGTTCTGCGTCGATGGTGTAGGTCTGAAATTCGGGGGCGGAGTTTTGGGTTTGGCGAGTTATTTTAAAGCGGATTTGCATAGTTGAATTTGGGGGAGTTATAGCAGAAGGCAGGAGGCAGGAGGCTCTTATGTAGGAGGAAAATGCAATACTAGAAATGGTTTGGGCGATCGGAAATGTCCTAACCGTTGTGGCGGTTGCTATATATCTATTTTAGGGCTTAATCTTTAGTAATAAGCAATAAGTCCGGGCGAATAAATTCGCGGCTACACAAATAAAATGAAGCCTTGGCGAATATAATTCGCGGCTACACAAACGAAGTGCGCCTTCGCGGACTGTAGAATTTTAACCCGCGTAGGTGGGTTTGGTTTGTGTAGATGCGGTTTTAACCGCCAATTTTCAGTAGAATTTTAACCCGCGTAGGCGGGTTTGGTTTGTGTAGATGCGGTTTCAACCGCCGAGTTTAAAGTAATATGGTTTCATTGTCTAAGTTGCGATCGCAGGTGCATAAATGACATACAGCCTGAGAATTGCTGATTTACCAACGAATGAACGGCCCCGCGAACGATTAATGGCAATTGGGGCTAAAAGTCTCTCAACGGCGGAGTTAATCGCGATTCTCTTGGGTACGGGTCAGGGGCCTGGCAAGCTTTCGGCGGTGGGTCTGGGACAATTTATTTTAAATCAATTAAGCCTACATCAGCGCGATCCGCTGTCTATATTGCGAAATATTAGCGTTCAGGAGTTGACGCAAATTCACGGGATTGGGCCGGCGAAGGCGACAACGATTTTGGCGGCGGTTGAGTTGGGAAAGCGGGTTTTTCAGTCGCGATCGCCTGATTTGGCGATGATTGATAGTCCCCAGGCGGCCGCAGACGCGCTAAGTCAGGATTTGATGTGGAAGCAGCAGGAACATTTCGCGGTGTTGTTGCTGGATGTGAAAAATCGGTTGTTAGGGACGCAGGTGCTCACGATTGGGACGGCGACGGAGACTTTGGCCCATCCACGAGATATTTTTCGGGAAGTGATTCGTCAGGGGGCCACGCGCGCGATCGTTTCTCACAATCACCCATCGGGGAATCTGGAACCGAGCCCAGAAGATATTGCTTTAACTAAGCAATTGTTAGCGGGGGCGCAGTTTTTGGCGATTCCGCTGTTGGATCATTTGATTTTGGGAAATGGGGATTTTCGGAGTTTGCGACAGACTACGAGTTTGTGGGAGGAGTACCCGCAGGGGGATTGAGGGAGGAAAGGTTAATTTGGAGGTTGATTTATTTTGGTTGGTTGTGTTATATTTGTTATTCGCGGGCGATTAGCACAGTGGTAGCGCACTTCCTTCACACGGAAGGGGTCACAGGTTCAAATCCTGTATCGCCCATTTATAGAACCCATTTGACATCTTTTAGA
>NZ_CACA01000311.1:0-18327 GCF_000180455.1 Kamptonema sp. PCC 6506 | reverse complement strand
CAGCAATATCAACATTCGATAGTCCCAACTCGATCGCGACCCTGTTCTTTGGCGGAGTACAGAGCCCTATCCGCAGCAGAAATCAGCCTCTCAGGAGAAATTTTAGGCCCTGGAACTACCGTCGTAGTTCCTAAACTGAGAGTAATGTACCGATCCGGTGCTAAACCTCTGTGAACAATCCGCATATCTTTGATAGTAGAACGGATAGTTTCGGCAATACTAAGGGCTGTAATAGCATCAGTATTAGGCAAAATTATTGCAAATTCTTCACCACCATAACGGGCAACTAAATCTGCTGAATGCTTCAGTACAGCGCGGATTGCAGCAGCAACCTGTTTGAGGCACCGATCTCCTGCTTGATGTCCGCAAGCATCGTTATAGAGCTTGAAAAAGTCGATGTCGCACAGAATTAAAGATAAAGGTTTTTGTTCATGGCTTAATCGCCACCACTCTTGATGCAAATACTCATCAAAGCGGCGGCGGTTTGCGATTTGAGTTAAACAGTCTACTGTTGCGAGTTGGTGAAGTTCGACATTCGCTTCTTTAAGCTGTTGGTAAAGTTGTGATTGCTGAATGCCTAGCGCTAGTTGCATTGCTAATTCCTGCAATAAATTAATCTCTAATTGTTCCCATTTACGCACCCCACTGCACTGGTGAGCTATTAGTAGTCCCCAGAGTAGAGAAGGATATTCTCCAGTCAGGATCGGCATGACTAACATTGCTCTGATCTCGAAGGTTTCTAGTAGCTCGATGTGGCTTTGTTCTAAACCAGATGTGTAGATATCTTCAATGGCGCAAATTTGCCGCAACTGAGGGGAATTGGAAAGTTGATTTTCTGTAATCCAGGGATGACCGATCGCCCAATCTAAGCTTGAACCCCAACCATCGGCTATAGATTCTGCAACTATCTGTCCGCTTTCACCTGTTTTGAACCGATGAATAATTACACGCTCAGTTTGCAAAAATTCCCTAACTTTATTAACTGTAGTATTTAAAATTTCTTCTAAGTTTAAAGACTCGCGAATATTTTGGGCGATCCCTCTTACTAACCGTTCTCTTTCAGCTTGTTGTTTGAGCGTGTTTTCTAGTTGTACTCGGTAGGTGATATCCCGGAAAATTGTCTGCACGACTTTGCCACTGCCACCCCATTCAACTACTCTAGAGTTAATATCTACCCAAACTGTTTGACCTTCTTTTTGAAGTACCAGAGTGTTGGGCAACCATGCTACCCCTTTTTTGATACTTTTCATAAATTCGGTCATTACTCTTTTTCTCTCTGGCAGGGGATGAATTTGACTGGCGTGCATTTTCACTAATTCTTCTTTTTATACCCTAATAATTCTTCTGCATTTTTATTGGCTTCTAAGATATTCCCTTGCATATCTGCTAGCATAATTGCGTCGCCAGCATCATTCATTAATGCCCGGTATTTTGCCTCGGATTCTTGAAGAGCTGCTTCGGCTTGTTTGCGATCGCTAATATCTTCAAAGGCAACAATTAAATACTGTGGTTTTCCAGTGCGATCGCGTACTGCGGATAAACTCATTTTTCCCCAGACAAGCATTCCATTTTTACTGAGACAACGCTTTTCTATTGAGTAATTGGAAATTTCGCCGCCCAAGAGGCATTGTTTATCAATAATATCAGTGGCGATATCGTCTGGATGAGTGATATCTTGAAAAGTTAAACTGAGCATTTCTATGTGAGTATAACCCACTATATCACAAAATTTTTGATTGATTCGGAAAAATTTATCATCTAGTGTCAAGGCACTCATACCGACAGCAGATTGCTCAAAAATAGCATGAAATCTGTCTTCACTCTCTTGAATAATTGCTTCTAGCAATTTGCGATCGGTGATATCTTCAACAATGCCAAAACCATAAAGAGTTTCTCCTTGTAGATCGCGAATTAATTTGACTACTACATTTACCCAAATAGCTTCTTTGTTTTTCTTGATAAAGCATTTCTCTAGTTGATAAAGTGGCAATTTTCTTAGCAAATCTTGCTCCTTCAAGAGCAGATTTTTTTCTTGTGATTCTGGCTGATTAATATCTGTAATATTCAGAGACAACATTTCAGATTCGGTATAACCTAGCATCTTACATACTATTGTATTGACACTGATAATGTGAGATTTACGATCGCAAATAATCATGCCAATAGGAGCATTTTCTAAAAAGTGGCGAAAAGGCTCTTCATTTGACCAAAGCGCCGACTCAATTTGCTGATTTTCGCTGATATCTCGATAGGCAGTTAAAAACATCTCTCTGTTTTTACAACGCACAAGTGACGTAGATATTAGTAGGTTTTTTCTGATTTTGTTCTTAGTAAGAATAGTAGTTTTAATTTCCGAGATTTTACCTTCTTCCCTAACTTCCTTAAGCCGCTGCCACGCTTCCCTATATTCTGCTTCTTCAGGATGCAGCAACCTGATAAAATCATTGCTACTATTAGCCTCAGCAGTAGTATAGCCTGTGATTTTTTCCATCATGGGATTAAAAATTTCAAAGCATCCTTCTGTATCGCTAAGGGTAATTCCTTCTCCGATTGTTTCCAGAATCGCTTGCAATTGCTGAGTCTTTTCTTGTAGGTTTTCCTCTATTTGTTTTCGTTCTGTAATATCCTTAGCAATTACAGCTAAAACGCTATAAATATTTCGCAGTTCTTCTTTGATCTGCTTGAGTTCATAAGACTTCCTTTCTATATCTTCCGAGAGGTGCTTTAACTCTATTCTACGCTCTGTTAATCCCTGTTCTGAAATGTGGCGACCCACAGACTGGAATTCGACCGAGCGCATCAGCGGATCGAAAATTGCTTGAATAGTCCACTGCTGACAATTAACTTCTCCATTATCACCATTGCTAGTGCATTCATAAGTTTTGACAGGATTACTGGGAGTTAGGGAGAGGAATTGCTGTTTTACTTCTTCCCTTTCTACCTCGGGAATTAACAGTAAAAAATTTGTACCGATTAATTCCCGGCGCGTTTTGCCAAAATAACGGCAGTAAGCTCTATTCACAAATGTGAGAGTACCATCGATTAAAAACCGAGAAACTAGCTCTGTTTGCAGTTCTACGACATTTTGGTAGATATCGCTAGCTAGCAGCGGTTTTCGCTGAGTCTGTGGCTCTTGTAGCTGCGATCGCTGCGCGAGATAAAAATTCCCATCTGCTATATCGTTAAGTTGACTAAATTGGTGATTAGAAACCATATACTATTCCACTTGTGCTGATTGAAAAGAGTTCTATTTGCTATTGTCTTGAGAACCGCAAGTATAAAATAATACGTTAACCACTTACAGTATGTATTTCTATCAATTGAATTGACGAAAAATATAGATTATTAAATTATGGATCGCTAGATGTGAAGTTCTTGTGAAGACTTAAGATTGCCCCAGCTAGGATCGGCAGCAAAAATCAATTTAGGATAAAATGACTATATCACCTTTTGAAGAGGGCGATCGCACCTCGATTTTTTGGCGATAGAACTCAATCCCAGTTAATTGCAATACAAAATTCAAACGAGGAAAAAAAATTAACATAATTAACGGATAGGGCAGCCTACCATCACAATTAGGGATGATTAAATCTGGAAAAGGTAACGCCGCGATCTAAGCCATTCCCATCCAAGCGATTTCAGCAATAGTTTCAACAATTTAAGAACATTAAACATCACCTTGGTAGTTGCTCGCACCCTCCCACCCTCCCACCCCCGCTTTTTCAGAATCAGGCAGGAATAGAGGCAAGCAAGTTATAATTCTTTGCGGACGAGCGCAGAAATAAATCCATGAGTAAACCCCCAGTTCATGCCTTTTTTGTCGGCAGAGCAGTTGCCGAAGCACTCTACGAGCAGCTTGAGAGTGTACTAACCAGCGCTCTCTCCGAACTTGGTAAATTTGATGCCGAGCAGCGGGAGCGCTTGCGGCAGTTCTATGAATCAGTCGAGGAACGAGCCAACAGAGAAGCCCAAGCAGCGATACAAGCACGGGAGACGACTGCAATCGTGCAGATAGACTCTCAACCTGCATCCGACCTACAAGCGACTATTGACGAGCTGCGAGCAGAAGTTGCCCTAGTTAGGTCTGAACTGCAACGCTACCGTAGCCGTTTGCAGTAAAAGCGCTGCTCTCAAAATCTATCTATAAAGCGGGGGTAAAAACAGCGCAGCGCCAAACGCCCCTACTTAGATCATCGCGGCTAATAAACTGAAATAACCTATTTGGGAACCCCAGTGTCTGCTCTCCTTGATGATTCCGTTAACCGTAAGCGAAATACAAAGCTTACTGGCAGTTCCTTACAGCCAAAATTTGTCGGCAAATCTTATGGGCAAAAATCCTACCGCTGGAATCGGGAGCATTACTCCCGTCATCGGCGCTTTATCGACATTTGGACTTTTGTTTTAACATGGCTGGCTTGGCTGTGGCTAGACAGTAAAGATTGGAGCTACCGGGGAGGTGTTACTGAAGAAAAGAAGAATGCCAGACGCAGAATACAGGCCGCCTGGGTGCGAGAAACACTTTTGGATCTGGGGCCTACCTTCATTAAAGTAGGGCAGCTATTCTCAACACGAGCGGATTTGTTTCCTGGGGAGTACGTAGAACGAGCTTTCTAAATCTGCAAGATAGAGTAGCCTTGCTTTTAGTTACGAGCAGGTAGAAATCCTATATGTCGAGCAGGATTTAGGCAAGCCAATTCAGGAACTCTACCAGAACTTTGACCCTATACCTTTGGCAGCAGCCAGCTTGGGTCAAGTACACAAATGCTCAAATCCATTCGACGGTGCAACGAAGTAGTTGTCAAGGTGCAGCGGCCGGGGTTGCGGAAACTGTTTGAGATTGACTTGCTGAAACTTGGGGGTTTTCTCCAGCGTACTTTCAAAACCATCCCAAATGGGGTGTCGCGTTTGCCGGGATTGGCATGGGAATTTATGAGGAGTGTTGTCGGATTCTGTGGCAGGAGTTCAAACAAGCTTTCCAACAAACGTCGAAATGCTGAGAGTGTATCTTTGCTACTGTTCGAACAGGCAAATGGCGACTAGTTTGGAAAGTTTACTGGCGGTATGCTGACTCCACGCGTGCGGACTTTGGCATATTTAACTTTCGAGATGTTACCATCTACCAACGTTCTCAAGCTAGTTTAAACTGCAGAAGTAAGTCGGGCCGCGATTTCTCAAATGGGATCTAACGAACGTCTGCAAAACTCTGATAGTGTCAAGGAAATAGGGCTTTTTCCACGCTGACCCCCACCCCGGGAATATCGATGCTAGCCCTCGAAGGAGGGCTAAAGTAATTAGCGATTTCGGCATGATGGGGAAGTGAGAGTTCGAGGCCAACAAGATCTCTGCGAAGGACTGATGGAAACTTACTGCTAACGAGCAATAGCTTCCAAATGCATGGAATCAGCGCATCGGGGTATCCCCTATGGTGAACTTGGGATGCTCTGGCAAGTACAGTGGAAACGGGTAAACTGCGACGATCGTTGAAGATTATGTTGCTCAACCCAACGCTGTAAAAGCCCTTTGAGGCCCAGTCCAGTTACCAAAATTACTGGGGATATTCTCCGAGATTGCCTGCTACTAACCTGGTCCCAATTATCGGGGTTTTAACTTTTGTGATGCGGGCAATTTGCAACAACTGCAAGATGCGCCTCAGGTAGAGGTGCTAGATCGCTAAGTGTCATATTTTATGGAGGTGGCACAGCGAAAGGGCATGGAGTCTCAAGAACGACTACGACAAATTAATGAGGCAATTAGCAGCGTTCTTCGCTGAGATTGAACGTCAGAGCTGTTCAGCATCAATGTTCCAGTGAATTACGAACTGCCTCGCTGAATAGCATTTTACGGATTTTCTGACTTGGAGCTAGGGCAGATTTCTGCGTCCGATGTCCGATCGCCAAGTCAATCATGTCGGTCTGCTTGACGACAGCAGTCAGCATCTGTTGCAGATGGGAACTAACTACGCATATTCTTGACCTCTCTAAAATTGTAGCAGGCGAAGCAGATCTTGTTTGTCTACAGATCGGGTATGGTTAGCAGTGGCGGTGTGTACTGACTGTCCTAAAAAGTGGATTCATCCTCGCGCTGATAAAAAGCGAATTGACCGCATGGATCGAATGTCGATAAGGGAAATTTTAGATTTGGGATTTTAGCCCTCAACGACGGGTGCGGGAGATATTGTATTAGTTGAGTTTCAGCTCAGCGATACAAATTTACCCCGGAGGCGGGTCAAGTCTAAACTGAGCGGACGCTTATGCGATACTGCAGCAAGAGTGAAGACTTTTGACGAAGGTGATATGCTACAACTGTTTGTGCGAGTACGCCTTACTTATGTGTAGAGCCTTAAAGACTCCAACTCAACGGGATCTGTATCAGAGCGTTGGCATCTACTATTTCTAGATTAACGAGTCATGCTAGAGATGCTTCCTTAACGCGTCGCCATGAGGAGCCACGGGTTTGGGTCTGGCGCTGACAAAGCGGCTGGCGGAACTGCCCGACACGACCTTTGAGAATTAGGCTATTTTTGGATGTAGTGCACTAAAAAGTTTAGCTGCCTCGACATAGATGCGATCGGAGCTTTCTACGCCTAGTTCGGATATGTCAAAATCTACAATTAAGTTAGGCAGTTCCTAAATCCGAATCTATTGGTAACAATTACCTTTGCAAGTTTGATGACTTCAACCGCCAATCAACCAAACGCTCATTTCTGAATTGTTAGACAGTTGGAGGGGTACAAAGTGGAGTTGATCGGCGACGGTAAGCACGATCGACACGCAGGGGCGATCGCGTCATCTCTGGCGGATGGTATGGGAGGACACGCAGGCGGCCAAGAGGCTAGCCGGATTGCTATTCAACTGCCAGACATTGATGGGTTTGAGTTGACTGCACCAACTCGCAGGAGTCTTCAGAGTTACTGCGAAAAATGCCGGTGATTGCGGCTGATCTGGCAATTGTGCAAGATGCACGGGAGATCGCAGAACGCTCCGTTATGGAACTACTGCGGTAGCGGCTAATTTTTCGCCAAGTAGGAGCACTTTGGATCTCTAATTCTGCGATCGCAACTCTTCAGCCTCTAATCGATTCCGGGGAGCGGAAGAGCAGAAAGTAGGGGAGATCAGACTTGGGGCTAGGGGCTAGGGGAAGAAAAGAACAGGCTCAGCGGGCTTCAGATCAATGCTCGAGAGTCATCCCATGGCTTGGCACGTTTTATAATTGCTAATTGTAATTGCTAGATTCATAAGGGTGTAGATTACTTGCTTGATAACTACTATATAAGTTGGGAAGCACTAGGTAGAATCGCTTACTGCTAGTGTAGTGTCAATGGTTTAACTGAGGAACTGTCTGACTCTTTGATCGCTTCCCTACTCTGAACATCGATTCGTGCTGTTAAAAGGCAGCGACAGCTCTGGATGAATGCTGCTAAGGATAAGGGAGGGCGTGATAATATTACGGTGGTAGAGTTGCTAGCAATTGATATGGTAAAATAACTAGATTGGCAGCCTGTGGTCGCTGAAGCGGTCTAACTGTTAAGCTTTTAATCCAGACCTGACTTAATATTATCAATATGTGACTCATCTTCCAAATAGACAAATTTATGTCCGTTTACGTCTACGGCAAGATGATAGTTTAAAAACAATACCGTAATATTTATAACTGCCCTTGATAGATGATAGCTCGCGGGTTAGAAAGGATTAGAAATGATGGCAGATGATTATTTCAACTAAGCCATTTACAACTAGCCACTAACAATTAGCAACAGTAGAAAATGTTTTGCAGTTGAGCCAAATGCGACTCGCAAGCGCCAACCTCGCAAGTGCGGCAACAGGAAACCAGGAACAAACGATAGCGGTCTAAGTAGTGGCAGCTTCGGTAGATAGCGAATGATCTCTCAGTTAAGTGTCGACTATTTCTGGCTCGGAAAGCGATTCTAAAGGTGGAACTTCTGGGTTCTGCTATTTATCCCTTTCCTGCAGATTTGCGAACGCAAATTACGGCAGTATGCGGTGGAAGTGTCCTAAGTATGGCAGATATTGGGGGATTTACATGACGCGATCGCCATAGAATTTTCTAAAGCAGCATTCGACAATTCTGAATGGCTAATATGGATTTTTTACCTAGATTGGTGCTTGCATCGCCTCCCACCGGGGTTTTATTGATCGCCAAATGATCTTGGTGATCGCGATTATGGCTGAAAGAGATAAACCAGCAGGGGGACGTTCGGAGAGAAATTGCCGCTGAAAATCAGACACTTACAGACCTTACAGGAATTTAATGTTAATCGCCATCAGCTAGGACGCGGAGCGCTCCTGTCAAAATCGGTATCGGCATTAACACTGGTATTGGCATCCGATTGGCACTTTAGGCGTATGACGGTCAAGAATGGATTCTACTGTCCATTGGCGATGCCGTGTTTACTCAGCTATCTCGCTTACAACCGCTGCATTCAAATTTATCTTGTCCCATCATTGGTAAGTGTAACTTATTTCGCCCTTGCTAGAAGAGCGGGGGAGCTCTTGGGAGCGAGGGGAGCAGGGGAGCAGGGGGAGAAAGGGGAGTAGGGGAGCAGGGGAGCAGGGGAGCAGGGGAGCAGGGGAGTAGCACTGACTCTTATAACTCAACGCAGCTAAGCGTTGCGAGTGTAACTAAGCCATCTCCAAACTCAAAAATTCCTAATTATCAACCTTGGGGGCTGTTAGTTGCCCACCATTGTAAGGGATCGCGCCACTGGCAACCGCAGGAGATGGATTTGCTCAAGCAGTTGGCGGCGCAGTTAGCGATCGCCATCAGCCAAGCTGAACTTTATCAAAGATTACAGGATGCCAATCAAGAACTCAAGCGGATCGCTACTTTGGATGGTTTAACCCTAATTCCTAACCGTCGCTGCTTTGATGAATATTTGGAGTGCGAATGGGCCCGCTCTGTGCGCGATCGCACCCCACTATCATTAATTCTGTGTGATGTTGACTTTTTCAAACTCTACAATGACACCTACGGACACCAAGCAGGCGATGCTTGTTTGAAAAAGGTTGCTGCTGCTCTCAATCGTTCTGTGGAGCGATGTTTGGGTAACAGTGAAGAGTGGGAAACTGGAGAAGTGCCGGAGGATGAAAACCTATTTTTGGCGGCGCGTTATGGTGGAGAAGAATTTGCGGTGATTTTGCCTAATAGGGATGCTGCTTCTGCTTTACGTGCGGCTAAAGCTATTCGTTCGGAAATGGAATCTCTTAAGCTACCTCACGCTAAGTCAGGCGTTAGCAAGTACGTTACTTTGAGTATGGGCATAGCCACTACTGTTGCAGATAGCGAGGTACTCGTCAAGTTGATATTGGCGGCAGATCAGGCACTTTATCGAGCTAAAGAACAGGGTCGCGATCGCATTGTTTTATCTTAATCGGACTTATACCAATTCTCTAAAGTTAGGCAACGGTAGAGGCAGGAGGTTGGTTGTATGAAGTTCACTCAACAATGCTGATTGTATCAATAATTTAGATAATTGGTATTAGATTGTGTCCGATTAAATACAGATAATATCAAATCTCCTTTGAAATGTATACATCAACAGAAAAAAGGGGGAAATCAGTCTCAATAAGCTAAACGGTAATTAGTAAGGATTTGAAAAAATATGAAAGATAATATCTTAATTTGGCACTGGCAGCCTCTTGTTTCAATAGGATATATTCATTTTGGAGAAGCAGCTACTCCCATCGTAACTAAATACAATTTACAAAAATTGGAACCTGACTGTAAATCAGGCGATTGGGATACTTACGAATTTCCTGAGTGTGAAACAAGAATTTATGTTGAAAATTGTTATATTGTTGGTGTTGGTTGCTATGACAATCTGTTTTACCAAGGTCAGAATCTATTTGGACTATCGCTAGATGATATTCGCCAAATCTTAGGTCAAGAAGATGAAATTGGTGAAATGATAGGAACACAGATTCCCATTGAGTATTTCCGTTTGGGTGTACAACTATGGATGAAAGATGATGCGATTGTTGGCGCTATCTGTAATGGACTGATTGAAGATGAGTAGGAAGGTGTAAAAGCTTATTTTAAATCGAGTATAATCAAAATCTAAAATATAAAATCACGATGGCTTACCGCTATATTCTCTTTTATAAACCTTACGATGTTTTAACCCAATTCACAGACGCGGAAAGTGAGAACAAACGTAGCACCCTTAAAGACTATATACCCATTTCTTTTATATATCCTGTCGGACGGCTAGACAGAGATAGCGAAGGGCTGTTACTGTTAACAGATGATGGGCAAATGCAGCATCGACTAAGCGATCCGAAATTTGCTCACCCGCGCACTTATTGGGTACAAGTAGAAAAAATTCCTAGCGAAGATGCGATCGCGCATCTGCGATCGGGTATAACTATTCAAAATTATCGCACTCGACCGACAAAAGTGCAACTCTTATCGACAGAACCGCTATTACCGCCACGCAATCCGCCGATCAGGTTTCGCAAAAATATACCCACCGCATGGTTAGAAATGACCCTTACAGAGGGGAAAAATCGTCAGGTAAGGCGAATGACAGCAGCGGTTGGTTTCCCTACTTTGCGGCTAGTAAGAGTTGCGATCGCGCACCTACGCTTAGATGGTTTAGAACCTGGTCAATGGCGCGAACTTAACCCTGAAGAACTCAAACTTTTACACCGTATCTAGATCTAAATCTATGAGCATTATAGTCTTTGGTAGCATCAACATCGACCTAATCGCCAAAACCCCTCGTTTACCCCTTCCCGGCGAAACCCTACTCGGTCATAATTTCTTCACCGCAGGCGGCGGTAAAGGTGCAAATCAAGCCGTAGCGACCTCCCAGTTGGGAATAACAACTCACCTAATCGGGAGGGTTGGGGGCGATCATTTTGGTCAAGAACTATTGACTAATTTACAATTTTATGGATTGAATACAGACAAAATATTAATTGATAAAAGCACTCATTCAGGTATTGCTATTATTGCCGTAGAAGATAGCGGTCAAAATAACATTATCGTCGTTCCCGGTGCCAACAACTGCATCAATGACACTGATTTAGAACGGCTAAAAGAAATATTGCCAACTGCAACAGCTTTGTTATTACAGTTAGAAATTCCGCTGCAAGTTGTCCAAGCAGCAGCAAAACTTGCCCGCGAAGCTAGTGTAAAAGTTATTCTAGATCCTGCACCTTTTCGCTCAGATATTCCTACAGATTTTTATCCATTAATTGACATTATTACTCCTAATGAAATTGAAGCTAGTCAACTGGTAGGATTTCCTGTTAACAACCCGGAAACTGCTACTCAAGCCGCCGATCAATTGCGTCATTTAGGTGTTAATAATGCGATTATTAAATTAGGCTCTAAAGGTGTTGTTTGCGCTACTGCTGATGAAACCTTTTTTATCCCTGCTTTTACCGTCGAAGCTGTTGATACCGTAGCTGCTGGCGATGCTTTTAATGGTGGACTTGCAGCAGCATTAGATACTGGTTTGTCTTTGCGGGAGGCGGTGGTTTGGGGTGCGGCGGCGGGGGCTCTGTGTGCGACTAAAAATGGTGCTCAGTCTGCAATGTGCGATCGCGCTACTTTTGATGCGGCGTTGGCAACGAATTGTGTAACGGATTAATGGATAGTCGATCGCACATTAACGACCGTAAAAGCTAAAGAATAAAGTTATTTTCCGTTCTCCTCAATCACCTGTTACACTAAGGTTGGCACTTCATCGTATTCTTTTTTGTGCATTTGCAATGCGTCCCAGATATCTACCTTCTGTTGAAGATTCAGCCAGAGGCGAGACCCATTTCCAAAAGCTTTACCAATGCGTATTGCTATATCAACGGTGATTGGTTTTCGACCCTCTAGAATCTCGTTAACAGTTAGATCGGATACTCCTAAAATCTCTGCAAACTTTGTCTGAGTCATTCCTAAATCATCAAGAATATCTGAGATTACCTCGCCAGGATGTACTGGTCTTACTGTCCTATCATCTGTAATGTCTTCTAAGTTTATCATAACAAAATATATCTCCTAGATAAAGTTTTCTAATTTTTAATCTCTTCTTTAAGGTTTGGGAATCTCAGATCCCTAAGTTTCACGAAGAATTGGGCCGATTATTCAATTTACGTTTCTCAATGGTAATCCTCAAGATCCAGATCGTATACTTCACTATCTTCAAACCTAAAAGTGAGCCGCCAATTTCCCGATACTTTTTGTAAGTGTCAACTTTTACAAGGTCTTGTTGGCTGAGGAAGTAGCCCAATTCCCAAACGATCGAGTCAATACTTTAATTTTCAATTTTCAATTTTTCCTAGTAGTTGCGATCGCCACCACTCCATAAACCTTAATCCCCTCCCGTTTCAAAGCCTCAGTTGCAGATTTCACCGTAGTGCCGCTAGTATAAATATCATCCACCAACAGTACACCCCCAGGGGGATGCCGACGGCGAAAACCTTTACCTAAAATTAACGCTTCTTTCATCTCATCTTGTCGCTGTTTTCGTGAAAGATCGAATAGCGGTTTAGTATCCTTGACTCGTTCCAAACCTTGTCGCTGCAAAGGTAAACCCGTCAATTCACAAAAATTCTCTGCTAAAATTTCAGCCTGATTAAAACCCCGCTTTTTTAACTTTGTCGCGTGCAAAGGAATGGGTACAACTGTCAATTTGTCAATAGCTAATTCGGGATAATTTAACCAAGCTTGAGCCAGCCAGTGACCCAAAGGTTTACCTATTTCTGGTTTGTTATCATATTTAAAAGCTGCGATCGCGCGTTTCAACGCTCCTCTATACTCTCCCCAGACAAAAATCGGCATTTCTCCTTGCCAAAGTTGACTGTTGTTAGTAAATTGGCACTGCCAAATTTGTTTCTGGCAATATTGACAAAACGACTCTCCCCGTGCAGTCCGCTGACAAAGAGAACAGCTAGACTTAAGAAATAAACTCCAGAACGGTTTAAAGTAAGAAGTCCACCAGCGTTTTTCCATTGTCAGATTTTAACTCAAACAGGACTCACAGAGATACCCCCTATACTCCCCTTAAAAAGGGGGGATCGGAAAGCACCCTTAAAAAAGCGGTTGCGGGAATCAACAGCCTAAGTTCGATCGCAAGGCGCTGTCCTTGAATAGCTTTAAGGCTCAACATTTACTCGCGACCACCACAAAATTTAATAAAATCTTAATAAAGTTGCTCGAGAGGCTAAGAGTGTGCAAAACCTCTACTGGCTCAACCAGATTCAATCCTCTGACCGAGATACGGTTGGAGACAAAGCGTTTTACTTAAGCGACCTAATGCAGCGTGGCTACCCCGTTGCAATGGGTTTTGTAGTCACGCCTCAAACGTTTTGGGATTTCCTTTCAGAAATTGAGTGGTTAGAACCCCTATTTGCTGACCTCCCTAACTCCTCTCTATATTTCAATGCTGACAATCCCCAGCAACTACAAGCGATCGCCCAGCGTATTCGTCACCAAATTATCAGCGCCAAACTGCCAGAAGCCTTAGCCTCTACTCTTGAGTCAGCAGTGCAACAATTAGATGCCAAAGCCCTGATTTTTCGGCCTTCCCTGACTAACACCAGCATTAAAACTTCTGGTTTGTTGGAATCTCAAGTAGTATGGACTGATGCCGAAGCTATTGCTAGTGGGATCAAAGGAGCTTGGGCAGAACTTTTTAGAGCCAAAAGTCTATTTTACTGGCAGCGTTGCGGTCAAAGTTTGCATAAACTAGCACCCGTAATTCTAGTACAGCCGCTACGGAATGCGATCGCCTCTGGTTCGATCGCCGCCGACGGGGGCGCAGTTTGGGAAATCCAAGCCAGTTGGGGTTTGGGGATGTCTTTAATTTGGGGAGAGGCTATTCCTGACTGCTACCAAGTGCAGCCAGAAACTAGAAACATCCAAAGCCAGCAGTTAGGTCATA
The DNA here is from genome assembly GCF_000180455.1 of Kamptonema sp. PCC 6506. Lineage (NCBI taxonomy): Bacteria > Bacillati > Cyanobacteriota > Cyanophyceae > Oscillatoriales > Microcoleaceae > Kamptonema > Kamptonema sp. PCC 6506. The sequence goes on along the minus strand of NZ_CACA01000311.1, from coordinate 4,427 downwards.
AAAACATCGCTTATAACTTAGCCCACGATCGCGGGGAGGGAGGAACGCAGCAAAATTCTCATTTCATCCTCCGCCGCGATCGCGAAGCCTCTGCAACAGGGGCCTCCTTCGTTATTTCTGGTGCCGCCAGTCCTTTGCAAGCTCGCGCCCTCAGCGAAGTCGAGCAAAATCAATACGCTCTAGATCAACCTTACCTGCAAGGGCTGATGGATATGGCAGAAAAGGTAAAAGCAGACCTTGGTTGCTCCCTAGTTATGGAGTGGACTTTGTGCCAATTAGCCTCAAATTCAGAGCCGCAGTTGTATGTGACCCAAGTTTCTCTCTTAAATGGGCAACACAGAAAAGGCGATCGCGAGGATGAAAAACTCTCTCTCTCTTCCCCTATTTGCTTCCGGGGACTACCAGCAGCGGCCGGAACTGCGATCGCTACCGCCCAAGTGATTACCAATCCTAACTCTAGATTATCCAATTTTTTAGCAGGAGGAATTTTAGTAGCCTCTGAAATTAGCCCAGAGTGGCTACCTTGGCTAAAACTTGCTGCTGGGGTAATTTCAGAACGAGGAGGGATGACGGGACATGGCGCAATTCTAGCCAGAGAACTTGGCATTCCGGCAGTTGTCGGAGTTGCCGATGCTACTCATGCGATTAAAACTGGCGATTCACTGTTAATAGATGGCAATAAAGGAGAAGTTTACTTGATGAGCGAAACTAATATTAATAATAGCACATCCGGCAAGGCATACATTGCCGAAGAAAAATACGCACAACTGTCAAACGCAACAGCTCAATCTCTGAGTATTGACGGGATAACGGATTTTTCTTCAACCCTAAATTACCCATTGCCAATAGCTACTAAGCTTTACGTTAATGTCAGCCAGATCGGTTCCATTGCGCGGATTAAAAATCTGCCTGTGGATGGCATCGGGTTGTTACGATCGGAATTGATGGCGCTGGAAGCTTTGGATTATCAACATCCCAGGCTTTGGCTTCACAGCGATCGCCAAGCAGAATTTGTGGAGCGGATGGCGGATCAGCTAGCTCTATTTGCGGCTGCTTTAGCTCCGCGCCCTGTGTTTTATCGCTCTTTAGATTTGCGGGAATCGGGGGTGGAAGGCAGTTTTAGTTATGTATTAGATCCAGAACTATTTGATTTAGAATTGACAGTTATTGAAAGAGTATATCAGTTGGGATATAGCAATGTTAACTTAATTTTGCCTTTTGTGCGCTCTGTTGAAGATTTTTCTTTCTGCCGAAATCGGTTAGAAACACTTTGGGGACGGTTGCATCCAGATTTTCAACTGTGGATTATGGCTGAGGTGCCATCAGTTTTGTTTTTGTTACCCGATTATGTGAAAGCTGGAGTTCAGGGAATTGCGATCGGTACTAACGATTTGACTCAACTTTTGTTAGGTATTGACCGCGATTCGGAACAGATGGCTAGTGTTTTTAATTCACGTCATCCTGCTGCAATTAGAGCGATTCAACAGTTAATTGAAATGGCGAATACCGCCGGAATTCCTTGCTCTATCTGTGGGGATGCTCCGGCTTTGTATCCTGAGATGATTGATTCGCTAGTAAGGTGGGGGATTACATCTATTTCTGTGAACGTGGAGGCGGTGGAACGCACTGGTATTGCGATCGCACGCGCTGAGCAACGCTTGATTTTACAAGCAGCCCGCCAAAGGTTGAGATAAGCGATCGCTCAATAGTGGTCAATCCTAAAAGTGGCATACTAACCTTTGAATTAATAAATCTTGGTGATAAAATACGATTTCTAAAAATTACCTAACTCTGTCCTTCGGTCAGTGCGATCGCTGCCCAGAGAGCGGTCGTACTGTAAGCGTAAGTTCTGATTTCAATACCTATGGAAGATGCTTTATAAAGCTGCTTTCTGTTAGAATGAGCTGTATCTCCCTTAAGGAGGGGAATGGTGACAAATGAAGTAATGCCTAATATTAAATTGGTATTTTGCTGTATAAGCATTCTTCCCGATTTCCTAGATAACTAAAGCCTTCTTCCTTCTATTTAATTCGGGTTGATTACCATTACTCATTGGCATCACTTGCAAAAAACTGGATTCCAATCTGTTTGTACGGTAATGATAACTATTAACTAGACTTGGGATCTGTCTTGTTAATGTTACTAACACACTACGAGGAAAAAGCTATGAAATTGAGAATTTTGACAGCAGGTATTATCAGCGCGATCGCATTAATTCAACCTAGTGCAGTGTTGTCTCAACCTTCCCCTGACGGCGGGCCAAGGCCGGGGTTTTGGCAACCGGAAGCACAAGTTGACCTCGTTCGCGATATCACGCTCATTTTGACAAATGAGACGGGATTAAATTTGGAATATGGCGATTCCGAAAAAGGTTTATCGTCTTTACCTCCGGGAGGTACAGCAAATATCATTATTCGTAAGGGAAACAGCACTGGCGATATTGCTAATATTCCCATTAATGTGATGGAGGGGACGACTCCTTTGAGGTATGAATATAACGTCGATCCTAAGACAAATGTCGTAACAGTTAGGATCGGAACTTCCAGTGGTGCAGCACCTTTAGATCGCTCTGTTTATATTGATGAAAAAGGGCGTGTCTATTCTTTCTAACCTGAAAATTTTGGCTGCTTTTCCGGGTTGATGGTACAGCAATTGATAAGTGAAGTAAAATCCGGCTCGATACTCTTCGATCTAGTTTAACAGGAGCGTGCGGCCGGATGCCACCACTTTTGCCAATGCGATCGCCATGAAACACAGAATTTTGACAGCAGCAGCACTATTAGCTACCTTCAGCATAGGAATACCAGCCGCAGTTTTTTCGCAACCAGCCTCAGATAACCGATATCAACCAGGATTTTGGCAACCAGAAGGGAAAGTTAACCCCAATCGCGAGATTAAAGTTCAGCTTTTGAATCAGACTGGTTATACTTTGGAATATGGCAAAGTTGAAGGCTATCCGAGTTTAATAGCTCCGGGAGAAACGAAAGATGTTTATATTGGAATTAGCAGCCGTAAAGGTGATATTGCTAATATTCCGATTAATGCTCCCCAGGGGACTGTACCGCTGAGATATGAGTATCGAGTTATTAATAATGTGGTGACAGTTCGGATTGTGCCAACGAGTGCGACCGATGTCAATCAAGGGCGGGCAGTTTATATTGATGAAACGGGAAGAGTTTACACTTTTTAATTAGGAATTGGGGCGGGTAATTCTCGCCTTTTTTAATTTTACATTTTTAATTTTTAATTCTTTAGGCGATCGCTACTAGAATTTGTTTGTACAATACTACCTATGCTTTTAGTTCATAACTCATTAAGTACATACACAACTCGCTGATTTGATGATTCTTCAAATAGTGCCAAACCTGGCGCTGTAAATTGGCACTCAGTTGGAATACTTGAATCTATCGACGGTGGCTCTTCTTTCCCAAACAACTGTGAAAAAAACTGAATAAAAGAATCTAACCATGAGCTATTAGTTTGCTTCTGAATTAAGCCACTCATCATCTCCCCAAAGCGAATTGGGGACTGCTGACTGTACGCCGTCTGAAGAGATGTTAAAGCTTCTTGATGGCTTTTGAGAGCGGCGTTCTCACGACCAGGATCTAACTTTTGCTGTACTTGGAGATAATCAGGCTGGTAATTTAACTCTATCAACAATTTTGTACATTGCCGATTAAATGCCCTATCTTCAAGAGCTTTCAAAACTACTGTTGCACGACTTGAAGATTTTAGCTGTATTTTCTCAATGCTAACTTTCCAGCTACTACCGCCTGCAATGCTTGGTGTCTGGATGGCTGTAATTAACAAGAGTGAGAGCCCACAAGTCCTGATTGTTGTTCTCATGCTATTGATATACTATCTCAAAGTATAACATCACTTAGTAACTCTACTTATAACTTATACTTCTACCACAGTTGCGGGATTAAATCAATAAATCGAGTCAATTATTGCAAAAGTCTACCAACCTCATTAGTCCGCGTAGGCGGACTTTGTTTGTATAGCCGCGATTTCAATCGCCAGGATATTTGACCACAACCTGAAATAAAGCATAATTTTTCAAATTTACCCCGATAAATATATGAATACCTCGCAAGCTTAGACCTCAAGCAAGTCTAAACAAACGAGAAATTTCACAATCCTTAACTTTCAATTTTCAGAAGCAAAGTTGGCCAACTCGCTTCGACCTCGTGCATTCAAAAATTAATCAGAGGTAGAAACGAACATGAAAAATACATCTACTTTTGTAGCCTTTTTGGGACTATTAATCTTAGGATTTGACTCAAATTTAGGACTTTCGCTAGCAGCATTTAATCATACCAATGGGCAGAAAAATCAAACAGAAAAAATGATCGTAAACACTAATGTTGTGCCAGAATGCAAGCACAATGATGGCAAATATCCCTGTACTAATTATAGCTAGGGGC
>NZ_CACA01000312.1:0-40935 GCF_000180455.1 Kamptonema sp. PCC 6506 | reverse complement strand
AATTACTACTCAGATTGTATTGCAATGCTTTAGTATTTCCGTAGATGAACTCTTAGGATAAAACCGGATAAAAATATTAGCTAATCCAACAGTCGCCGCCCTTCTAAAGCACGCGCTAAAGTCACTTCATCAGCATATTCTAAATCTCCCCCCATCGGCAAGCCAAAGGCAATTCGCGTTACCTTCGTAAAAGGCTTAACTAAACGTCCTACATACAGCGTGGTAGTTTCACCTTCTACACTCGGACTAATAGCAATAATTACTTCCTTAATATCATCGTGACTCACGCGCCGCACTAACTGTTCAATATTTAATTGTTCTGGGCCAATTCCATCCATCGGCGATATAACTCCGCCCAAAACGTGATACTTACCAATGTACTCCCGCGTTTTTTCAATGGCAATTACATCGCGGGAATCTGTGACTACACAAATAGTATCGCTGTCACGGTTGGGATTGCGGCAAATTTCGCATACTGGGTCAGCAGATAAATGAAAACATACTTCACAGAAACCTACTTGTTCTTTAGCATCAATTAGGGATTGAGCGAGTGCTTCTATTTCTTCTTCTGGTCGTTTGAGAATGTGTAGAGCAAGGCGTTGGGCGGTTTTGGGGCCGATTCCGGGTAAGCGTTGCAATTGCTCTATTAAACGGGCTAAAGGTCGCGTGTACAATTTAGTAATTGGTAATTGGTAATTGGTAATTGGTAATTGACAATTGACAATTGTTACTGAGAAAAAATGATTAACTAAGTTAAGCTAACTATTAATAATTAGCAATTTGGTAATGAGTTGTGTCGGGGATTTAACGGATATAACGGCTATGACAATTAACCACTAACCATTAACCATTAACCACTAACCACTAACCACCACTGATTTTAGCTTTATACCCCAATTTTGTCAGAATTTCAACAAGCTTTTGGGTGTGCTCGCCTTGAATCTCAATCTCGCTATCCTTAACAGTACCCCCTGCACCGCATTGGGTTTTAAGCTGCTTCAGCAATGCTGCTAGAGTTTCGGGTTTGGCCTGAAATCCCGTGATGACAGTGACAGTTTTACCCTTGCGACCCTTACGGGAGGCCTGGACTCTAATATTTTGCTGAGGTGGCGGGACTTCTGGGAGTGCTCGTTCTACTGCGGTTGAGTTGTCAAAGTTGCCGAATTCGGAGTAAACAACTCGCTTCCCTGTAGAAGCCTTAGCATCGGAGGAGTTGCGTTTGGATGTCGTCATAAGGAGAACTAGGGAGTTGGGACTGTAGGACTGGTGAGCGTATCAGAACTACTACTATTTATATTTGTAGCTGGTTATGGCGGGGTTGCGATCGCAACACCCCCATTTTGGCGATAAAGATACCAAGATACCACCGGGACAGCGGCGTTACAAACTTCAAATTGTCTAGAACCTTATCTAGCAAATCTTCGTGACGTTGGCGATGGCTTAGATACAAGGGATGGCGTTTTTTTGACCTTAATTGATTCCGGTGGATTCAGTATTAACCCTGAAATTGCCCCGCTACCGAGAATGAATACCGGATTAGGAAAAGCATTCAGGGAAGAGTCCAGCATATAGCAAGTTAAAACTACAGCCATCCCCGCTACAGGCGCTACTTTTGGGTTGCCCCAGGTACTAGCCGGATAGCGCAACCAAACACAGGCGAAAGGTGGCAATAAGAATATTGCCGTAAAACTAATCAGTCCAACTACACCATTCACGCCGTAAGCAATAATCCACAAACTATCCGTAACTGTAATAGTTTTCCCCCATTCATCAGTTACATGATTTCCTCCAGAATCACCCCAACCAAACATGATTTGCCCCCGCGCCTTATGTGACAAAATCTCCTCATTTTCAATTCTAAATGCTAGAGATTGACTGCGGTCTTGTGGGTCAGTGGAAGTATTGACAAAGTTAATAACATAAGGATTAGTATAAAGGCTACCGCTAGCACTAACATATATGTAACTAGAGATCCCCGCAATTAGCAAAAGCAACAACAAACCATTACGAAACTGCTTGCCAACTAATAAGATAACTACTCCTATCGCCAAATAAATATATGCTCCTGTGGAGCGACATAATATAAACGTAACTGTCAAGATTCCTACTACCTGGGTAGCCGGAAAATTCCCGACTTTCTTGATAACTTTAGTTTTCCAAAGCCAAATTCCCAGCAGCGCTGCTGCCATCATCCACATACCTACTGCTAAACCGTGTTCCATGAATACTGTAGGTCGATATCCTCCTAAACGAATTGCTTGTCCAAAATCCAAGCGGGGAGTAAAACCGTAAACTATGCGGTGTAACTGTGGGCTCATGCGGGATTCGTAGAGACATAAAGGAATGTAGACTAATCCGCCATAGAAAATACCCATTGAGAGTTCCCGTATTCCTGCTAAATTATTGAGGTAAATTCTAGCTAAAAAATAAGGCAATCCCCACTGTAAAATTTGTCCGATAGTAGGAGAAAATGGGCTGAGATTATTACTTAGTTGTGAAGGAATTGGACATAAGCACCAAATTAACATTGGTATGTCAAGCCAGCCTGGTTTAAAGGAACTAAGGCGGGCGGGCTGGAAAATTACAGTAGCTAGTAGACAGCCAAAACAAGCTGCTGTTGCTTTACCATAGCTACCGATTGCTGGTAATTTAATTGATGCTTGCGGCAAAAATAGAGTGGAGGCGACGAAACTAATTACTAATGCTCTTTGTGGCGGATACCGCACAAATAAGTATAAGGTAACTAGAATCCATCCATATAATGTCAGACTAATTAAGGAAGACATTTGCTAATTGCTAATTGCTAATTGCTAATTGCTAATTGTTAACTGGTAATCTGGATTATTGATTCTGAAGTCAGGTATGCGATCGCTCAATTGCTGTGTAGAGTGCAGCTTCAAATAGATCCGTTGCATCTTCCCAGGTATATCCTGTCACTTTAGCGTAGGCAGCATCAGACATTGTTCGCCATTCCGTCTCAGACAACTGACACATCTGTTCTATTGCTTTAGCCATATCCTCTGGATCTTCCGGTTTTACCAGTATGCCGCAGCCGCCCTCTAATAGTTCGGGAGCAGCACCCGCTGGGGTGCCAATGACAGGCGTGCGACACGCCATTGCTTCTAAAATCGGGAGCCCGTAACCTTCGGAACGGCTAGCAAACAGCCAAGCATCGCATTTAGCATAAAATTCTTTAAGCTGACTTTGAGAAGGATGAGGTTCGTACTCAGTACCGGGGGGTAAAGGCAAATCTGGAGATAGTTGGCCGTTACCAAAGGTAACTAAGCGTAAATTGGGGATTTTCTTAGCAGCTAGCGAGAAAGCTTTTAACCCCAGGTCGCATCCTTTCCAATTTACGCTTGAATACATAATTCCGACTGTGGGAATGGGTTGTTTGCTGCGAGGTGGGGCGTAAAACTGCTGGGTATCGACGCTAGGAGGTACTAGGGAAACGTTACTGTCGCCGTATCGAGTCTCAGCTATATCTACTAACCACTGGGCGACGGGGATTTTATGCAGAGGTAGCGACCAAGTTGCTTCTACTCTTTCTTTAGGCAGATAGTCAAAGACTTCGTAATGCTGTACAAAATAAGCTTTTGCTCCTTTTGCGGGAGACAAGTTCGCCACCCATTCGGCGGTTTCCCACCAAGTGGCGATAACTACGTCAGCATCGGGTAAGTCGGCATCGCTAACGGGGCCGTTGCGATCGGCAACTCGGTATTCAACGCCTAGATTATCGAAGTGGGAAGGTGTGCGATCGCTTGAAGAAGGCCAACCCTCTCCCCGCATCCAAGATCGGACTTTTTGCTTAAATGTTGGTTGTTGTTTGGGCATGGAAATAATGAATACTTCATGCCCCCGCTTTTTGAGCAGTTTGGCATAAATTGCTACTACACGGCTGCCTCCGGTAAGACTAACAATAGGAAGAACAAAGGTAATTTTCATCGCTATAAGACTTTTTTGCTATTTTAACTCCCTTAGTTTAGTTGTTAAACAAATCACACCCTTTACAAATCAGTTCGCTATCCTTTTAACAATTTCATTGTTGAAGCCTATTCTAGGCAGCTTGATTAAATTGGTATAAGATACTTAATGATTGCATATTTAAGGTAGAACTATGCCAGGAGCAGTGCCATCTCAGCCAATAAGACCAACGCCAACGCCCAGTCCTGGCGGTAACGGTTCTGGTGGTAATACAGGTACACTTCCAGGGGGGGGCAACATCATTCGCGGTACTAGCGAGCCCGACTCGCTTCGGGGTACTGGCAGTGGCGATCAGATATTTGGTTTAGCAAGTTTTGACACTCTCTACGGCTTAGGCGGCGATGATACTCTTTCCGGGGATACGGGAGATGACTCGGTGCTGGGAGAGGGCGGTAATGACATCCTGTTTGGTGGTAGCGATCGCGACTCTCTATTCGGCGATGATGGTGACGACACTATTTTTGGTGGTAAAGGCAATGACTCGGCAAGCGGGGGAGTTGGCAACAATCAGCTCTTTGGTAATACGGGGAACGATACCCTGATTGGAGGCCTTGACGATGATAGCTTATTTGGGGGAACAGACGATGACTCGCTGATTGGAGGTGCGGGTGACGATCTCCTATCAGGCGATCGCGGTAGAGATACTTTAACAGGCGGTGAAGGCAGCGATACCTTTGTTATCGGCAGACTCACGGGTGGTTTAACTGAAGCTGATGCTGATGTAATTACAGATTTTACCGACGGCGCGGATAGAATTCGCTTAAGTGCAGGCCTCACCTTTGGCGATCTAACTATTGTTCAGGGTGGGGGAACAGCCCCAAGTACAGTTATTCAGCTTATAAATGGCAATGACGTTCAATTTTTAGCTGTATTGCCAGGGGTTGCGCGTAATTCAATTTCTTCTTCCGATTTCACCACTTTGTAATGACATTTGAAGGTTTCCTTAATCTAAATAAACCGATTGGCCCGACTTCCCACGACTGCGTAGCGCGACTGCGCCGCCTCTTAAAGCTCAAGCGGGTTGGACATGGGGGAACTCTTGACCCCGCAGTAGGAGGGGTTTTACCAGTAGCTCTGGGCAAGGCAACTAGGCTGTTGCAGTTTCTAAGACATGATAAAGCTTACCAAGGAACGGTTCGGTTTGGCTTGACGACGGCTACGGATGACTTGCAGGGGGAGATTTTAAGCTCTCAGCCAGTGCCTAATTTAACTCTAGAACAGGTAAAAGCCGCTTTACCAAGTTTCCAGGGAAAAATTCAGCAGATACCGCCTAATTACAGCGCTATTCATGTGGAGGGAAAACGCCTGTACGACTTGGCCCGCAAGGGTGAAACGGTGGTAGTACCTCCCCGCCCTGTGGAGGTATTTCGGCTGGAGATTTTGGACTGGCGGCCGGGGGATTTTCCCGAATTGGATTTGGCGATCGCTTGTGGTGCTGGAACTTATATTAGAGCGATCGCTCGTGACTTGGGCGCAGCTTTGAATGTAGGCGGAACTTTAGCGGCTTTGACTCGCACTGAAAGTAGCGGTTTTCATCTAGCCGAGAGCCTTACTTTTGAGGAACTAGAAACACAATTACAGCAGGGGACTTTCTGCCCTATAACGCCCTCAGCAGCGTTGGCACATTTAGGTGCGATCGCTCTTGATGCTAAAGATGCCACACGCTGGTGTCAAGGTCAGCGGCTTGCTTTTCTCCAAGCAGGGGAGATGGGGAGCAGGGGGCGGGGGAGCAGGGAACGGGGAGCGGGGAGCAGGGGAGCAGGGGAGATGAGGAAGATGGAAACCTCCCCTCTGCGAAGGAAAACTACACCTCTTCATCCTTTATTTGAGGAGTTGTTAACCGCAGCGACGCGAAAGTTGCCTAAAGGTTTGCGCTATTGGTCTGAGCAGGAAAAAGCTGTGGATGAGCGGGTGCGGATTGTTGCTCAACTGTTGCAGATTGAGTCTCTTTTACATCGTTTGCCAAAGCAACTTTCAGGTGGTCAAAAGCAGCGAGTGGCTTTGGGCCGAGCAATGGCTCGAAATCCTCAAGTATTTTTAATGGACGAACCCTTATCTAATTTAGATGCAAAATTGAGGGCGGAAACTAGGGCGCAGATTGTGCAGTTACAGCGACAATTGGGGACTACGACTATTTATGTCACCCATGACCAAATTGAGGCGATGACGATGGGCGATCGCATTGCGGTGATGAATCAAGGTCAGATTCAACAGGTGGCGAAACCTCTCGAACTTTACAATCAACCGGCTAACTTATTTGTAGCTCAATTCATTGGTTCGCCGCCGATGAATTTTCTACCCGTGCAGTTTACGGCTCCGTTGCTGGTTTCTCATCCGCAGTTTCGTTTCACTTTACCTGAGATTTGGGCAATGGCGCGTAGGGGAACTCCGCCGTTACAAAGTTATGACGGGCGATCGCTAATTTTGGGGATTCGGCCGGAACATTTGAGTATTAGTCCCCCTGCGACTAAAAATCTGCTGGTAGAAGTGGAAATTATTGAGGCTTTGGGCCATGAAACCTATTTATGGGTTTGTTTAGCGGAGGCTAGGGAAATCCGGTTACAGGTACGAATTGGGTCTGAACGTTCGGTTAGTCTTGGAGAAAAGCTTTGGCTGGCGATCGCACCTGATAAAATTCATCTCTTTGACCCCGACACTGGTTTAGCAATTTTTACTAATTAGTACAGTGGGCGCTAAGTAGAAGGAAGAAGGAAGAGGGAAGAAGGAAGAATGCTTATACAGTCGGCTTTTTAGTCATCTGTATTTTACGTTAAATTAGGTGGATTTACTTATCAGAGAATAATATTTATCGTTCATCGAAATACAGTGGTTTTTAACAGTGGTTTTCAATTGATTATTGCCCTCTTCCCCTAAATTGCCCTCTTCCCCCTCTTCTTCTCTTCCCCTAGTCCCTAGCCCCTCTTCCTCTCTTCCTCTCTTCCTCTCTTCCTCTCTTCCTCTCTTCCTCTCTTCCTCTCTTCCTCTCTTCCCCTAGTCCCTAGCCCCTAGCCCCTAGCCCCTCTTCCTCTCTTCCCCTAGCCATAGTTGCCATCTTTCCCAAAACCTGTTACATTAATTTACATAAGTTGACAAAAGTTAATTCACGGAGTTCGCACCATGCAAGACGAAAAACGCAACATTTGGGCTTGGGGCTTCACAGAGGGAGCTGAAAATTGGAATGGTCGCTTGGCAATGCTTGGCTTCGCTAGTGCTGTGATTATTGAATTAGTTTCTGGTCAAGGCGTACTCCACTTCTGGGGATTGATGTAATCTCCAACTAGCAATATTTTAGACATCAAGAAGTTTGGGAGTTCCTTTGGGGACTCCCAAATTTTTGATTAGGCGATCGGTATTAGAGCTAACATCTCTAGCTCTAATACCGATCGCTCTATAGGAGGATGCTTGAAGGAAAAATTACCGGATATACTCTTTGAGAATACTATTCCGGTTGGGATGACGTAATTTACGCAATGCTTTGGCTTCGATTTGCCGAATCCGTTCGCGAGTGACGTTGAAAATTTGACCAATTTCCTCCAACGTCTTCATCCGTCCGTCATCTAACCCATATCTGAGTCGTAAAACATCCCGTTCGCGAGGGCTTAAAGTGTCTAAAACACTTTCTAAGTCTTCGCGTAAAAGGTTCTTAGAAACTTGATCTTCAGGAGTTTCGCCGTCGGATTCGATGAAGTCTCCCAAGCGTGAATCTTCCTCTTTGCCGATCGGAGTTTCTAAGGAAATTGGCAATTGTGCAGATTTAGCAATAAATCGCAATTTTTCGATGGTCATTTCCATGCGAGTAGCGATTTCTTCCTCTGTGGGTTTGCGGCCCATTTCTTGGGAGAGGAGTTTAGTCGTTTTCTTGATCCGGGAGATGGTTTCGTAAAGGTGAACGGGCAGGCGAATTGTGCGCGATTGATCTGCGATCGCTCTAGTAATTGCTTGGCGAATCCACCAAGTTGCATAGGTTGAGAACTTATAACCCTTTTCGTGGTCAAATTTCTCAGCGGCCCTAATTAAGCCGAGACTACCTTCCTGAATTAAATCTTGGAAAGATAGTCCCCTATTCATGTATTTCTTGGCAATGGAAACCACTAAACGGAGGTTTGACTGCACCATTTTATCTTTTGCCCGCCGACCTAAATGCAGCCGATGGCGAAAAGCGGGCAGTGGCATACCCACAGCATTAGCCCATTCATTATCTTTGGGATCTCGCTCTAATTCTTCGCAAAGTTGCTCTCGAATTCGTTCTAATTCAAGCAAGTCAGCAATTTTGCGGGCGAGTTCAATTTCTTCGTCTGCTCTCAGCAGTCGAATCCGACCAATTTCTTGCAGATAAAGGCGAATTGAGTCTTCAGTATAGTGCTTTTTTTTCGCCTGAGCCCGACGACGGGCTTTAGCAACTTTGCTACCAGACTTAGCGTCGTCCTCTTCAGGCTGAGCATCTAAAAAGTCTTCGCGATCGTCTCCTTCGTCGTCGATGAAGAGTTCTATTTCACTCTCAGGCAGAACGCCTCGGGCGTTCGCGAGTAACTCGATAGTTTCAATCTCAGGTTGAATTTTGGTTTCGAGTACGTTGTTAGTCTGGATCATGCCGCGTTCCTCATGCTCCTGAATCGAAGAATTAATAAGTAGTGAACATTGTCTGTCTGTGTCTAGACAGTTTGGTGAGGGTTTCACCCCTCAATTTTAGTGGTATTTTTCTGCTTACTTGATGATTACAGAAAAATATATCGCTCGCACCTCAACATTGTTGGGTAAAAGCGTCGAGGTTTTTTTCTCGGATTTTGCCAAGACCTTTCCGATTGTAGCCTTTCTCACAAAAAATGCACGCTGTTTGCCAGTAGGAAAATAAAAGCTGCTGTGGAAAGTCTGCTTTCGGAGCGATTGGCTTTAGAGATAATATGTTGTTCAAGCTGTTTTCTTGAACTATTTTCAAAATCGGATGACCATTGCCGGTTGTTTAATATTTCCGGGAACTGCTGCGGGAAATTTAGTTGAATCACTAGCAGACAGTTGCCGGCTAGCTGTAATTTCTATTTTGCGTGGCAGTATTGATACACCCATTTTTACCCTGTCTCCCTGGATTGACTCATACGCGATTTACGATTCGATCTAACTGGTTGCTGTGGTTGCGAGTCGGCAACTCTGAACTGGATGCCGAAATTTACCCCAAGTGAAGCGTTGCGGATTCGATCGTGCAACAGGGGCTTGATAGTGTTAAGTTAGCTCAAATTTAAGAATTTGGGGTTGATTCTAATGTTAAGTCACGTTAAGTTTCTAACGTCACCTTCTCATCTGAGCAATAGCAGCGATCGCAATTGCTGTTTATAGACTGCAATTGCCAAGAGTGAAAAGTTGCTCAGATTTGGCTCATGTCTGAAAACTACGAGTTGAGGAGGATGATAAGTATATATTTTAATACTTATACTCAGTAGAATTTCGGAAGTCACTCCCATTCTACTTCCTTTGCTCGTGCTTCGAGGCACGGACGGGGTGACGGTTCGGACAGCGCGATCGCATGAATGGAGTTTTTGTGCTAATCAGCGTTTTGCTAGTAAAATGTTGCTTTAACCAGGTGAAATATCGGAAGTTGCTAATTGAGCTTCCTGTACTGCACGCTGATAAAAAGCCTCAAGGGCTGCTACACAATTTTTATCATCGTAGAGATAATGATGACTTTGCATCAGTTGCTCTGCGATACTATTCCTCCATTGTGCCTCAATTCCTAGCCTGACGGCAATTTTGACATATTCTACTTCATTTTTTGCAATGGTTTGTGTTATGCCTAGCATTTTTAAAATAGCATAAGAATGGCGACTACGCATTAATTTTCCCGGACAGGTGACAACGGGTAAATTGCAGGCGATCGCATCTAAAGTTGTATGCCCACCCGACCAGCTAAATGTATCTAGAAAAATATCTGATAAAATATAAAGATTCCAATAAGCTTTCTGAGCTAGTCTAGGTAAAATCACGCAGAAGTCTTTGCTATTTAAACCATACTTAGTGAAAGCTTGTTGGAGGCGGTTTTGAAATAGCTTCCCAATTTCAGCATTCGGTCGAGAAATGAAGACAAATTGAGCTTGGGGAACTTGCCGTGCAATTTCAGCAAAGATGCGATCGTGTTGAGGGAGGTATTTACAAAGAGTTTGGCAACAAAGATAGACAACAGCTTCTTCTGGCAAGTTAAAATCAGAGCGAGTTTGCTCTAGAATAGGAATAGTTGGTTTTGTGTAGGAAATTCCAATATTGGGCAAGCGGATTAATTTCTCTGAATAATGTTCTGTAGCATTTTCTGGTTCCATTAAGTCGCTGGAGAGGAAATAATCGACAGTTGGCAGTCCTGAAGTTACTGGATGTGCCCATGTTGTACACTGAATTGGAGCTAGTCGTAAGGCTGCAAGCTGAGTCATTTGTGCTTGCAAACCGAGTTCGATAAAAACGAGGATATGTAACTCGTCAGCAATAATTTGTTTGCAGATTAACTCTAAATTACCAGGGATATAATGGAAAGTATCGCTGTATAGTCGAAATTCCTGGGTAAATTGGTCTTGAGTTTCATTAATTTGATAGCAATAAATTTCAAATTGACTACTATCATGATGTCGCAGCCAGCCTAAACTTAGTTTGCCAACGGTGTGCCCCCAAAGACAACCAGAGATATAACCGATGCGAATTTTTCCAGTTTTACTAAGAGAAGGAACGGGTAAAGGTTTTACCCACTGGGGATAATTAGCAGCCATAACACGATGTGCATATTCACCGTATTGTTGCTGAATTTCCAAGTCATTTTCACCTTGATAGGCTAAGAAAAAATTGATGCGTTGACTGATTAATGCTAAGGCTTTTCGCCGCTCTAATTCTGTGTTAAGATTAGTTTGTTGAATTAATTGCTGTATCCCTTGACTAAACTGATTCCTATAAGTGGTAACTTCCTCTGAATTTTCGTAAATAACAGGGAGGATTAACAACTGTCCGGGGTTAAAATACCAATCGTCAGGAAATAAGGTAGCCGCGTGATTTGCCAAAGTAATCGCTGCTTTCGTGTTACCAGATTCTATCAAAGCTGAAATCAAGTTCCGGTAAAGATTTGCTACCTTTGGATAGATGTCAATAGCGTTACGGTAAATTTGAATAGCCTCTGGATATTGTTCGAGTTTTTGGTGACATTCAGCCAAGGCAAAGTATAATTCTAAATTCCCTGCTTGATTGGCTAAGAATTGGTAATAGTAAGTGATTGCGGCTTGATATTCACCGCGTTGATAGCAATCATTCCCGAAGTAAAGCGATGCTTGGTTTTTGTCAGTTTTGAGATGGCGGATAAATTCTAAAGCAGCAATAATTTCCGCATCATCTGATTTTAATTGTAGAGCTTTTTCGGAGGCGAATATGGCTGCATCTATTTGTTGTTGTGCTAATAGTATATTAGCCAGATTCAAATAACTACCATAATGTTCTGGATTAACTGCAATTGCTTGACGATAAGTTGATTCAGCTTGACTAAGGCGACCGACTTTGAAGAAAATATTACCTAAGTTATTGTAAGCATCGACATAGTTAGGATTGAGTGCGATTGCTTCTTGGTAAGCTAAGACAGCTTGCGTAAAATCCCCAAGTTTTTCAAAGACTAAGCCTAATGAATAATATTGGATAGCTTGAGAGGAATCAATTTCTAAAGACTTGAACAATATATCTCGTGCATCTTGATAACGCTCTGTCATATAATAGACTATAGCGAGATGATGCCAAACTTCTACTTGATTTCGATTCCAGCGTAAAGCTTGTTTGAATTTCTGTTCTGCTGCGGTAAATTTGCCAGCTTGATATAGTGTTAAACCCTGATTGTAGAGATTTTGTGCGAGTTCTCTTTTTGAATCTGACTGCAACTCATAAATTGATTGAATGACTATTTGCTTGCGGACTTGCTGAAAAGTTGACCAGTCGTAATTATCGGTTTGACGAACATTCCAGCTAAGAACTTGTAAACCATTCCAAGAGTTAATTAATTCAGGGGTGGAGAAATCGAGTAATAGCTGACATTGAGGGTTAGCGGCGATAAAATCCCAGTTAGCTTGACACGCCGCCGCCGAGTTGTTATTATTTACAATAATGATTGCTTCGTCAGCGAGGAAAGGTTTAGCTAAAAGTAAAGCTAAGAGTTGCGAACGATAATCCTGGGAGGCATCATAAAAATATACACCGATTTTGTCGGCTGATTGCATTTCTCGGAGGTTCGAGAAAAATCCCTCAAAGTCCTGATTGCAAAATAGGACTTGTTCTGATAAATTAAACTTAGATAGATTTTCAGCTAAGTTATCAAAGTTATCGGCAAAAGGATCGAATTCTAAGAAGTTATCGACAGTATAGGCTGTATGTTCGGGATGGTTTAGCATTGCTGCGATTAAACTTCCGCCTTGGAAACTGCCAATTTCGCAGTAAATTTCATTAGTTGGCATAAATTCTAAAGCTAAGTTTAGTAATTGCATCACATTGGCTGTAGTTGTGGTTTCAACTTGGTTGATTATTTGCTGAAATTGGGGAGATTTGGGGTAAGCTTGTGGACTTTCCCAGTTTTCGTATAAGCTTGAGAGTTGTGCAAAGAATTGCTGATAATCCATAGCCGGCGGAAACAGAAGACGAGCGACAAGTTAATTATATCAAGAGGTACACCAGTGAAAATTGAAATCCAGGGTCAAGATGCTGTGAGCGCTACTGAGGAATTGCTGAGAATTGAAGGACTTCAAGGTAGTTATGAAACAGTGGATGAAGTGGAGCGAGAAGGAACACTAGCTACTATCGCTACGATTGTGGGGATTGCCGGTGGTACGGTGACAATTGCTAAAGAGATATATGAATGGTATCAGAAATATCAGAAGTCTAAAGGGGCAAAGGCAAACTTAAGAATTGAGAAAGCTCTAATTATTGGTTCTAATAATCGTCGTTTGCTGCTCAAAGATGCTACATTAGAGCAGATTCAGCAGATTCTCGACGATTAGCACAGGAATAATGAAAATCCTTCACATCAGTTTAAGAGAACAGGGCAAGGATTATGCTTCTTTGCGCTACTTTTGGGAAAATCCTGCTGATTACAAAGAACCCAAAGACAGATTGCCTCTGGCTGAAATTAAAGATTTAGGCGAGCGAGCAGAAACAGATTACTATACTCGTATCCCTGTGGATTATGCTACTACTGGAAGATCGCTCTACAACTGGTTAGATCGGAGCGATCGCGTTTTAGCTAATGCCTTAAATCAGTCCCATCGGGAAGGGTTAGTAATTGCGATCGCGACCGATCGAGGACTGGCAAAGTTGCCTTGGGAATTGTTGCATGATGGTAATTGTTTCTTGGTAGAGAAAAGACCTGCAATTATTCCGGTGCGGTGGGTGTCTAATGGTCAACCGATCGCGATCGCCAACTCTCCGCAAAATCGTCCTCTTAATCTGTTATTTATGGCGACTTCCCCATTGGGAGTTAAACCCGAATTAGATTATGAAGCTGAGGAAGGGCAAATTTTAGAGACAACCCAGCGTACTCCAGTGAACTTGAGAGTAGAAGAAAGTGGTTGTTTAACTGAATTGAGTTATGTGGTTCGGGAATATGAAAGAAGCTATTTTGATGTTTTTCATTTAACAGGTCATGCGACTCATTATGGGGAAAAACCCTGCTTTTTGACTGAAGATGAATATGGCAACCGAGTTGATAGCATTACCCCCGAAATTTATGAAGCACTGACATCCCGCTTACCGCCTTTAATTTTCCTCTCTGGTTGCCGGACAGGTTATACTTCTGATGAGACAATTCCCTCAATGGCTGAAGAATTATTAAAGATGGGAGGAACAGCAGTTTTAGGATGGGGAGAAAGAGTCCGGGATACCGATGCAACAGCGGCTGCAAGTAAATTTTATTGTCTTTTGTCTCAGGGGGAAGCGATTACAGATGCACTATCTTCTACCTATCAAACACTGATTAAACAACAGGCACGCGATTGGCATAAATTACGGTTATATGTGGCCAATATCTTACCCCAGGCATTAGTAACTCCTTTAAGAACAAAGGGACGAAAACAATTGCCCAAACCGACGACAACAAGCGAATTTAGGGATGATGAGCAGCGATTAAGAGTAGCCAAGAGAGAAGATTTTGTCGGTCGCCGCCGTCAGTTACAGAACTGTTTGCGAACTCTGAAGGGAGATAATGACAAAGTAGGGGTATTAATTCACGGCATGGGGGGATTGGGAAAAAGTAGCATTGCCTCTCGACTGTGGGATCGGCTATCTGAACATGAAAAAGTTCTGTGGTGGCGACAAATTGATTCCTCAAACTTAATAAAAAAGCTATCGTCTAAATTAATTAGACCAGAGTTACGGGAGATTCGTAATAATTTAAACACTAGCGATGACAGTTTAGACATTAAACTCGCTAATTTATTCAATCAATTGGCAGAACTGGGTGAAAAACCGTTTCTCCTGATTCTTGATGACTTTGAATGGAATCTCGAACCCCGTGAAGATCGATACATCCTTAAGCCTGACTACATCCTTAAGCCTGAAGTCGCCACAATTTTGGCAGCATTAGTCTCGGCAATACAAGAAACGGGAACTGGGCATCGGATTTTAATTACCTGTCGCTATGAGTTTGATTCTAATTTATTGAATTATTTTTTACCACAAGCTTTAAAACCTTTTGAAAAAGCTGAATTAACTAAAAAGCTGAACCGCCTAGAACATTTTAGTCCTGATAAGCTCTCTGAAGATATACGCGATCGGGCGCTAAGTTTCGCCGATGGCAATCCTCGTTTACTGGAATTTCTTAATAATGAAGTTTTAGGTAAACCAGATGTAGCAGCTAAATTAACAGAACTAGAACAAAGTCCCGATCTGTGGAAAGACAAAATTATTTGGGAGGAACTGTATCAGCTTATTGATGAGCCTTTACAACGGGTTCTTAGCCATTGCCTAATCTATGAAATTCCTGTGCCGATGACAGCTTTAGAAATAGTTTGTGCTGCTCTTCCTAATTACCAACAGCAATTAAAACGGGCGCAAGAACTAGGACTCATGGAAATCAGTCCTCACGTTCAAGAAGAAAACCAAGTCTTTCGTGTCTCTCGAATTTTACCTCGTATAATTCCCCAGATCCGACTTCCTGAAGCACCAAAAGTTTATTCTTTGTACAAGAAAGCTCATGAAAAATTACATCAGTTATGGGGAAACCAACAAAATAAAAGTCAGGAAAAGTGGCAGGAGATTTTTCGGTTATTGTTTGCCGATCGAGAAAATCCAGAACGATTCAGACAGGGATTCTATGAGATGTTGGCAGTTCAAGATAATTCAGAAGCAGATAAAGCCTTAGAATCAGAACTGAGACAACTGAAAGATGAATTATCAACAGAGAATTTTTGCCGTCAATTAGAGGATGATTTAAGTCAAAAAAAATGGAGAAAAGCTGATGAGGAAACTGCCTGGATTTTTTATCAAGTGATGGTGCAGCAAGACTATAAAGATTGGTGGAAGCTATGCAGAAACTTTCCCAGCGAAACCCTCAAGCAGATCGATCGGCTTTGGGTTGATAACAGTCAAGGACGTTTTGGATTCAGCATTCAAAAGAAAATCTGGGAAAGTGTGGGCGGACATCCACGTGCAAATTATTTTATATATGAAAAATTTAGTGATAAAGTAGGATGGAGGAAAGAGAAGAGAGAAGAATGGTTGAGCTATGATAACCTAACATTTGATAACCTAGAATGGTTGGGCCACCTCCCGGCGCTCTGGGTGGTCGGGTTTGGGGTAGTGGGCGTTTGGGTTTATGACGTGGCCGTGGAGGAGAAGGAGTTGGGTAGCGGCATGGGTAGCAGGCGTTGGGAGGTGCTCTCTTTTCTCGCGCAAAGACTTAACCTGTAAGATATAACAATTTCAGGTCATTTGTCAAGCTTAATTTTTGTACTAATTTCTACGAAAACATCGGCTTTTCCCTAACTCAATACCTGGCACTGACGGAATGTCATTAAGTTATGAGTTCCAGTAGTAAACTACATAAGCTGTTGTAAATTTAAACCTTTCTGGAGTTGCTTTTTCTATTGATTCCGCAAGCGAGGATTAACAAACTCATTCAATCCTTCCCCCAACAAAGAAAGTCCCACCACCATCAAAGTCAAAGCCAAACCAGGGAAAAAAGCCGTCCACCAAATCCCCGTAGGTAATGCTTCTAATGCCAAGCGTAAATCATGCCCCCATTCCGCCGTTTCTTCAGGTAATCCTAAACCTAAAAAGCCTAAACCTCCGAGAGTTAAAATCGCATCAGCCGCGTTAAGGGTAAACAAAACTGGTACGCTTTGAATTACATTCAAAAATAGGTAGCGAGAGAGTACCGTCCAAGTATCTGCACCCATTGCTTGCGCGGCTTCAATAAATAGTTCGTTTTTGACGCTAGTAGTATGATTCCTGACTACTCTATAATACTGAGGAATGTAGGAAATGCTAAGCGCGATCGCCGCATTGAATATACCTCGACCTACCACAAAGGCTAGAGTTAAGGATAGCAATAAACCAGGTAAAGTGTAAAGCGTATCCATTAAAAATAGCAAGGTTTTATCTAATTTCCCGCCTAAATAACCGCTAACTAATCCCAGCGGTACGCCGATAATTAAACTCATAGCTGTAGCTAAAATCACTACTTGCCAAGCAGCTTGGGAACCAAAAATTGTCCGGGAAAAAACATCGTAACCTTGACCGCTAGTACCCAACCAATGACTAGCCGATGGGGGTTCGTGGATGGGGTTGGCGAGAAATTCTGTAGGGTTTTGCAGCCATCCCCAAGCTTGGAAAGTGGGTGATAGTATGGCTGTCAATACGAAGAATAGGGTAATGACTAAGCCTACCCACATCATTTGCATTGAGAGGGTAGATTTTCCTGAAAAAGTTAAAAATTTGGGCAGTTTGAATCCAGTAGTCGTCATAAGTTGGTATCAGCTAAAGGGAAGAGGGAGAGGGGGAGATGACAGGGTTAATTCATTGTCTCCAGAGAAAGGTTAGGGTCTGTTTTCAAACTATAAACCACAACAGAACGCAGGCGATTTAGGGTAGCCAGCGGGGATGATATCCGGGAAAAGGTAGTTCTTCGGGTTGTAGCTTTGACTGAGAACCGTCTGAGGGTATGTCAACTAATGGTAACAGCCAAAGGCGGCTAGTTGCGATCGCTTCTCCGCCTTGACTGCGGGGACTATCTGCTTTTGTAGAATTTCCCGCCGTCACCGACTGGTCAAATACTAAAACCAAGCCGTCAGGAGATAAACTCATTTGAATATCTCTCTGATTCGGTAAAATCAGCAGCGGTTTGATTGTCCCAACTAAACGGCCTTTCTCCTGTACCAGGTCAATCGCTGCGATGAAAGGTTGTTCTTTGTACTCTTCAGTTTTCAGGCGTTCTGCTAATAGACAATATAAGCGCCTAACTTGAGCATTTTGGCCAGTTCTAGGGTCAAATTGGACGCTGAGAATACTGCCAGGAATGCGGATAATTTCTTGTTCATCGCCTTGGTTTGTCAACAGGAAAAGCGATCGCGTGTAGTCAGTATTGTACTTCACATAGGCGGCCGCTGAATTGTCTGGGGCCATACCTAAGACTTGCTCAAATTTTGGTAAAAATTCTACGGGATCTGCTTCGGGTTTCAGGGGGACGATGGCTAATCCTTGCTTTTGGGAAATTACCATTGATTTATTGTCTGGCCTAATAATAAAATCTCCACCTTGTTGATTTTCTAAACGTTTTGGTTTTTGACCTTCCTCCAAAATCCAAGGGCTATAATCTCCCGTCGGATTGCTGCGATTAACTCGCTGAATTACTATTATTTTACCATCGGCAGACAGGTCAAACTTGAGGTTTTGGTATTCTTTAGAGTCTAAAACTTTATCTATTCTTCCTACTGGTTCAGGTGAGGCGATTTCTGTTCCCGGTGAAAGCGGATGAATCCCTGTAGTTACTGTATATAGTTCTTGTTCAAGAGTACCGCCAAAACTGGCGGCTGAACGGTCTGTAGCAGAAAATAAAATGCGATCGCCGTTGGGATAGGGTTTAAAATCCATCACTACTAAATCTTTAGGAGTGAGGGCGATTGGTTTCGGGTTACTTGTGAGATTAACCAGCATTAATTTCCCTTCTTCTTCTCCTTTAACGCCGATGTAAACAAAGGCACGATCGCGGCTACGAAAGAAGCCTGTGAAGGGTTGAATAAATCCTCGTCGTTTTTTAGGTGGCGTTGGTGACGGATTTGTTTGTGTGTTTTCAGCGTGAAATTTGTCCGTTGCTCCTTGTAGTTGTAAGCTGTAGGTAGTTCCATAAGGGGCAGGTTCTATTAAAGTGTAAGCCATGCGACGGCCAGCCCAGCTAAATTTGCCGGGAAGAGGCGGATCGAGGCGCAAATTCGCCTCGACGCTGGGATGATTCATCGGACGATTAAATGTAAGGATAAAGCCCGTATCTTCGGCACCGATTTGTTTTCCCTGCCAGCTAAAATCTCTAACTTGTGCTGCTGTACTGTCGCCTGTAAGCAGTAATATTCCTATTAATAGACTCAGCCCTATCATCATACCAATGGCAAGGCGATCTAGGGGCTGAACCCATTTTAAATTTTCGATCTTTGACTTGAAATCAATCATTTGTATGGCTAGGGGCTAGGGGCTAGGGGCTAGGGGCTAGGGAAGAAGGGAAGAAGGGAAGAAGGGAAGAATAGCTTTTCTCAAAAAGGTAAGGTACGAAGTTTGACCTGGAAAGCTTGACAATACAGGGTTTCTGTATACCTTATCGATCTGAAAACCTATAATTGTAATTGGTAATAGTTAGTGGAAATCTGCCTGCGACCAATAACTAACAGTTAACAACCAACCACTAACAGTTAACAGTTAACTGTTAACTAATAATCATAGGGATTTTTAGGTTCTGGAATTGGCTTGAGAGAGGATGCCAAGATCGTCAATTTACGCTTTCCTCCTAATTCTTCTGTACTCATTTCTCCTTCAATCTCTAGCCAGCTATCTGCTGGAAATGCCGCTCGATCTTGTCCTGGTTGCAGTTTAACTGGCAATCCTATAGGGTAGGCATCAGCGGCGCAACAGGTAATCACAAAACGGGCAATCCAGATGTATTCCTTTGACAAGGAAGGGGGATGAATTACGAATCCTTGAACTTTGACTTTTTGACCTGTATATGAGTCTGGTTCGGGATTAAAATTTAACAGTCTTACCCATTCTATGAGCGATCTTTGTTCTGGTTTGGCGGCGTTGCGAAATTCTTGAGGCTGCATTCGCGTGACTGGTAAGGATTCAGTAATCCCTCGTTCTAAAGCTGTTTGGCTGCTAAATGTTCGCGGGGTGATGATGAAACCAATCAATGCGACGCTTAATAGTAATATGCTGCCCCAACCAGGAGGAAATAGAGTAATGTGTTGAACTTCTTCTATTCTGGCAGAATCAATTCCCGGCACTTGGCGTAAAATCTTTTTGCGTTCCTCAATCTGGAAAAGTTCGTAGCTTTTAAGACTGCCAACGACAATTAAGCCTATTCCTGCTGCTAAAGTTAGGCCAAAGTAATTAGGATGGATCAGAATGTTTAATTTGCCAGTAATCCAATATTTCAGCAGCAAGATTCCCCAGGCTAAGATGGCTAAGGCATCTAGCCAGGGGCCAATGCGTCGCAATAGTGAAGGTGGTGAGAGTCTAGCAGTCATTGGTAATTGTTAACGGTTAACGGTTAACTGTTAACGGTTAACAGTTAACTAATATGCAAATTAACAGCAAGGGTGAGCAAAAAGGTCAATTGAGCGGCTAGTACGATTAAGTAAATCACAGCTCGCGGCTGAAAGATTGACAACATTAAGCCAATGCCTTTGAGGTCAATCATTGGGCCAAAAACTAAAAAAGCTAGTAGCGATCCACTGGTAAAGGTTGAAGCAAAGGATAGCGCAAAAAAGGAATCAACGGTGGAACAAATTGATACGACTGTGGCTAATAGTAGCATGGCTACTATGGAGGAGATTGGGCCTTGACCAAGGCTGAGGATGAGTTCGCGGGGTGCTGCGACTTGAATGGCGGCGGCGATCGCGCTACCAATTACCAACACTCCTCCTAACTCGCGCAATTCCTGTACCATGCTATCTAGCAGTAGATACAACCGCTCTTTGGAGGGACGGCGGAAAAAAGGCGAGGCTGCTTTTTCCTCCAATACAGATTCTAGGCGCACGGGCCCTCCGGGTTGACCCAAAAAGAATGTCCCCGATCGCAATAAAGGGGAAGTTTGGGCCTCTACTAGCTCTTTTGCGGATGGATGAGGTTCTAGTTTGGGTAAAGCGCGGGCGATCGCGGGTTGCAGCATGGGTCGAAAATCTGGCTGTACGCTAAATACCCAACCGATAGTTGTGGCTATTGTCAAGGAAAAGACTACCCGCAGCACTACTATCTCCGGCTGATCGCGAAATGCTGTCCAAGTGGCCCAAATGACAATAGGATTGATCGTAGGAGCGGCCAATAAAAACCCGATCGCGACTGGGGTGGGGACTCCCTGCATCAACAATCGCCGCGCTACTGGTACATTCCCACATTCGCAAACAGGAAACAAAAAGCCAATTAAACTGCCGACGAGAGCGCCTAACAGTGGGTGGCGGGGGATGTATGATAGAAGTTTGCGCTCGTCAATGAACCACAGGAGCAAACCTGAGAATAATACTCCCAGTAGTAGAAAAGGCATGGCCTCTACTAACAAGCTGAGAAAAAGGGTGAAAGCACTGTTTAACTGATTTGTCAGCGTGGATTGCATCTCTCACCTATCTAGAAATTGCGGCCTCGATGGGCAAACACTTTTTGAATCATAGCAAGTAAAGGGCGAAGTTAAGGTGAGGTTAAAAATATATTATCGTGATTTCCGAGTCTTAATTCATTAGTTATAAATCTATAAAATGTTGGTGGTTGGAATAATTTTAGTTTTATACACCATCAGTTTGAAGGCGATAAAATTTTATGCCAAGTTTGCCCTCTGCTCAGTTGTCTGTCCCGCCAATGTGGGAAACTTTTCCCCCGAATCTGCTTTTAGATTCCACCCTCGAACATCTATCGCTTTGGGATTTTCAGGTTGAATCTTCCGATCGCGGACAAATTGTGACTGAGAGGCTGGAAGCTAATCCTTTGATCCCAGGAGTTATTTTAACAGAAGGAGGTAAGTTATTGGGGATGATTTCGCGGCGGCGATTTTTGGAATATCTCAGTCGCCCTTACGGGTTGGAATTGTTTTTAAAGCGACCTCTAAAATCTCTCTATCGCTTTGCCTGTAGGGATATTTTGCTGTTACGGGGAGATAGTTTAATTGTAGATGCAGCCCGTCAGTCTTTGGATCGATCGCCTGAACTACTTTATGAGCCGATTGTGGTTGAGTTATCTCCGCATAATTATCGGCTCTTGGATGTCCATGAGTTACTGATTGCTCAGTCACAAATTCACGCCTTAGCTACTCAGTTGCTCAATCAAGCTTACCAAGAGTTGGATGAAGTTTATAAACAATTACAGCGCCAAGCTTGTTTAGATGGCCTTACCCAAGTGGCAAATCGGCGCAGATTTGATGAATACCTTCGCCAAGAGTGGTTGCAGATGGCGAGAGTGCGATCGCCACTGGCACTAATTATGGCTGATGTTGACTATTTTAAGCTCTACAACGACACCTACGGCCATCAACAGGGAGATGATTGCTTGAAGGCTGTAGCCCTTGCTATCACTCAAGCTACACGCTCTCCGTCAGATTTGGTGGCCCGCTACGGAGGTGAGGAATTTGCGATCGTTCTACCCAATACTGATGCTAGCGCGGCCCTGCTGGTGGGGGAGGATATCCGATCGCGCCTGAAAGCAATGGCGATCGCTCATCAAGGTTCCCCAGCCTGCGAGTGTGTGAGTTTAAGTTTAGGCGTTGCTTGCACTGTTCCTGATGATGAAAATGGGGGAAGTTACCTATGTTCCCCGGAAAAGTTGATTGCTGCTGCTGACTGCGCTCTCTATCAAGCCAAAAAACAGGGGCGCGATCGCGTTGTCCTCAGTTTGCCTTGGAGTTAGTAACTATAGCAGGATGCAGGAGGAAAATGCGATCGGAGAAAGGGTTGGGGCGATCGAGAATGTGCCAAAAGTTGTGGCTGTTACTATATATCAGGGAAATCGCATCTACTTTCTGCTCGATAAAATAATATCCCTATTATTAAATATTTCAATGCCCAGCTAAGTGCCGAACAAATTCAGAAGCGCGACGGTAAATCCTGCTGACAATTGGCAACTTATAACTGAGCTGAGTAGCAAAGTCGGACAAACTATCAGAACCCATTAAGTCAATCCGTCGCAATGCCAACAGGTTATTGTTTAAACCATTTACTCCTGATAAACAGGATAAGCCATAAGTGTAACCGCAGGCTCCGATTAAATGCTGAACAACTGGATCGAAATCTCCGTAGGGATAGGCAAAAGTTTTCACAGACCTTCCTAACCCCTGTTCCAGTATAGAGCGCGATCGCACAGCTTCCTGTACTATTTCTGTAGGCGACAGCAAGCTCAAAGGCTGATAAGTTGTACCCAAAGAACCAAACTCAACTCCTTCATCTCTCAGTTGACAAATTTCCGGCCATCCTAACAGCGGTACTTCTGGACTATCTGCACGTTCCCAGCTATTTGTAGTACCAATTCTCTCAGCCACCAATAACACTGTAGCCTTAAAACCGTAACGTTTTAGCAAAGGCCAAGCATAGTTAAAAAAGTCGAGATAGCCACCATCAAAAGTAATTAATATAGGTTTTCCAGGTAACAGAGTACCAGTTGTTGTTGCTTTCTCCCAATCTTCCCATACCGCAGAATAAAAGTTATTTTTGGATAAATACTGCAACTGTTTTTCAAAATTATCGGGAGTAACATTGTAGCCAATTGTTGCCCCCTCTAATTGTGGGCAAACATGGCGATACCTTAAAATTGGCATTTGTGCAGTTCCCCTCGTAGCCAAACTGCTGTTACTATTATCTGTGTTCCTGGCAGTAAATTCAGATAACCCCTTATAAAGTTTTCTGTTTGTCAGGTGTTCCCAATGGCACTTTAAATTAAGCTGTAACAACCTAAACTTCCCAGGAAAATTAGCCAAAGGAAAAGCGCCGAGCAATTTTCCCCCAATGTTAGATTCGATTTTATTAACATCTTGAGAAGGCTGAAATTCAGGAGAGTCGATCGAAGTTGGGGAATTGGGCAACAACAGTTCTGGTGCATAAATAACTCGCCCCAAATTCTCCTCAGTGGAATTAGTTAATATCGGCGAACCAGTGGTTTCCCATAGTTGAGTCAATTCTATCACCATCCCCATTGGTAAAGTTGCTCTCCTGTTGGTACTGCTTCCTATTGTTCCTAAATTTCTACCCAATAAGAGACTATTTTTGGGGTAAATTCCATTAGAATCAGCAGCGTTTAACCAGTCGGGGAAGCGTGTTCTAGTTCTAGTTTTGGCTAATTCTGCTAGGTGCGAGCGCAAAGATGTCAAATCATTCAAAGGTTTACCTAATAAAACCTCTCGCACGCAAACCCGGCAAAGTTCAAAACCACTAGCTTTAATCAAAGTTGTGCGTAAAGTTTGCGCCGAGATCGAATTTTCCTTAACCGGGACAGTAACTATACCAATCGGTACACCACCCACTGTTAACAATACATCAATTTCTGGCAGCGAAACTTCTATATTTGTCAGTGGTTCGCTCACTTCAATTGTCAATAATTTTGTGTCAATATGTTCCGCGATTGCGGCTTCAAAAAGCTTTGGGTTGTAGAAGTTTTCTAGTGACCATTCCGCTTGTCCCCAAATATCCTGTAAAAAGATTTGCCAAACCTTTTTTAATTGTTGGTTTTTAGTCAAGGAATCTATAACTTTTATCGGATTTTTTCCAATTTTTCTCTCGAAAAATCGAGAGAGAATTGGCAAATAAAATTTAGTCGCGATCGCATCCGCCAAAACAAATCTGCTTACTACCCCATCGCAGAATGGCAATTCGATATTTCCCAGATATTCTCCTTCCATTTCCACACGACAAAGGAGGCGCTCAAATGATAAAGGTGCAAAGATATCAACGATTTTCTCAGTAATTTCTACTCGTTGTTTATGAGATATTTGATTTTTTAGCGGTTTAATTTGATTGATAATATAGTGGATATTTATTTGCTGAAAAATGCTATAATATTTATGATGATTACTCTTTTGAATTTGTCTTTCTATTCCTTGATGCCAAACCGCACCTAAACTCATTTTCTGGGAAGTTTCCTTGTATTTAACTAGCATTGAATTATCAAATTTAATGCCAATAAATTTACAAATATTTGCTAAAGCCATACTGGGATCTTCCACAAGTTCTTGGTATTTTACTAAAATATGATTCTTTTTATTAGCATATAGATAATTGATTGATATTGCTTCTTGCCAGCGCGTTATACAATGCTCTAGCTTCCATTCTCCACCCCAAGCATCAGGAGAATTTCTACTAGCTTCGTACATCGATGTAATGACATCTATACCATTTCTTAAAATATGTATAAATAAAGCATCTGGTAATAATTTTTCTAGGTATTCAATGCAGTATATATGCTCTGGTGTTTTTTCTAGCCAGACAGATTTATCTTGTTCAAAGGCTAAATTATCTAATATCTTTATAAGACAATTAGCTTTTTCTAATTCTGATTGTTCAGCATTAAAACAACTTAAATATTCAGGGCGATTGATTTCTTCAATCAAAAATATCTTCATTCTATCATCAACAGAAATCGGATATTCAAACTTTGGTAATAAATATTGAAAAAACCTCGTTTCTGGGAAAGATATCATCAAGGGATGAGCAGCCAATAAGCTTTGTAAAATAGTAGTTCCAGAGCGAGGTGCGCCAACTAAAAATATCCGTTTCATAAGAAGGAAGAGTAAGAAGAAAGCCAGAAGATTTACACAGCTAGGGTTTTAGTTAAGTAGAAGTAAGAAGGAAGAATGTTTATACAGTCAGCTTTTTAGCCATCCTTATCTTATGTTGAATTAGGTGGATTTACTTATTCGTATTTTACGTTTAATTAGGTGAGATCAATTTACGAATCCAATATATTGTCATGCACCTAGATAGTTAATTTACTTTTAATCCTTACCGATCATTCGCTAATTTCCCAACGACAAGGAGGCCAAATAATAGTTCGATAATCAACCGCCGCATGGACAATCAGCGGATAAACTTGCCAGTGGAAATCGTAGGGATAACCCCACTTCTCCTTATATACTCCCACATTCACAAAATACTCACCGCCGCCAAGATCCAATCGATCGATCCGCAGCTTAATTTTCCCCCTACCTTGAATCTGAGGTATTGCCATTTGCATTTTCTCAGTATTAGCATCAAAACAGACTTTTCCATCTTCTCGACTAATATTAACAGTAAAAATTGGAGATAATATTGCTTCTGGAGAAATATACTCAATTTCCACATCCAGGGGATCGCCACCCCGAATCTCTGAAACCGGCAACAATCGCACACTGGTAATTTCTACTTCCCCTGTACCAACTCTGTTTTCACTACTTTCAACTGGGGAAAATACTTTAGCTATTTGAGGAGATTGTGTCAGGCTGAGTTCCTGGTTTTCTACTCCCATATCCGCTGCATACTGAGCTGCTATCATTTTAGGATCGCCATACATTAAGATTTTACCTTCTTTTAACCAGATAGCTTCATCACAAAGTTGCTCGATTTGCCTGGGATTTTGAGAAACTAACATAATTGCACAACCAGAAGATTTAATCTCAGACATCCTTTGCAAACATTTTGCCTGAAAAGCCACATCTCCTACAGAGATAAATTCATCAATTAGTAACACTTTGGGATCGGTATGTACGGCGACTGAAAAACCCAAACGCATTTGCATCCCCGTGCTATAAGTTCGCATGGGACTATCAATAAATTGCCCCATTTCTGCAAATTCGACAATATCATCAAAGCGCCGCGCTACTTCCTGACGAGTTAAACCTGCGACTACTCCACCGACAAATACATTTTCTCGCCCCGTCAAATCTCGATGAAAACCAGCACCTAAATCCAATAAACCTCCAATTCTAGGGTTAACAATAATCTTCCCCTCGTCGGGCTTGCCAATGCCTCCTACCAGTAATAAAAGTGTAGATTTACCGGCTCCATTGCGCCCAATAACCCCTAACATTTTTCCGGGAGGGACGGTGAAACTAACATCTCGCAGCGCCCAGAAACGCGCTTCTGGATTCAAACGTCTCATGCCTGAGAGGGCGGCCTCCATAATTGTTTTGGGCTTTTTAGCACTGAATTTACTAAAACGTTTACCCAGTCCTTCGACAATAATCCCAGTATTTTTCAACTATATTTCCTCCACAAAACGATCGCTTGCTGAGTCAAAAATTCCATGACCAATAAGTATAAGTCCACTACTAATTAATGCAATGATCCCCAAAGCTACCAAATTTGGTTGTGTCCCATAAATTAGTACAGCCCGATAAGCTTCCACAATAGATACCATTGGGTTGAGGTAGTAAATCAACGCAATTTTAGGGGGTAGAGCATTTACTTGATAGAAAATGGGTGTGAGATACAAAAGCATTTGTAATAACACACCAAGTGTATGTTGTGTGTCATGGAATGTGACGTTAAAAGCAGCCAGAGGATAAGCAAGGCCTACGGTCAGAGCAAACTGTAGTAGCATCAAGAAAGGCAGAAATAAAACTACTGGCTTAAATTGTACCCCATCAATTAGTAGAAATAAAGTTAAGACTGGTAATGCTAGTAAAAAGTGAATCATTCCTGTCATCACTGTTACTACAGGTAGTATAGCAGAAGGAAATTTTGGCAATCTGATCAAAGGACGGTTCTGGAGAATCAAACCTGTTGCTTGAAAGAGTGAGGTAGAAAACCAATTCCAAACCAGTAAGCCAATAAAAACATAAGATGAATATTGGGGAACATTCATCGGCAGGATAATATTGAAGACAAAGGTAAAAACTCCTAACTGTAAAAGGGGAGCAATTAGTGTCCAAGCGATTCCTAAAACTGACCGTTTATAGAGTAACTTCATATCGCGAGATACGAGTTGCCTTAGCAAGTCATAAATATACTGCGGTCGCCATTTAAGTTGAGCTATTTGGGCGTTTATCTTAGTTACTATCACTGTTAGTTGTTAGTTGTTAGTTGTTAGTTGTTATCAGAGTATTCTCTTCCCTCTTCCCTAGTCCCTAACCCCCAGTCCCTTTTGTAGCACGTTGCTTGACAGGTATGTAAGGTGAGCTAAAACCTTCGTACTTAACACGCAAACGAGATTGCCACAAAGACCAAGGCCCAGCTAGATAGCCCACTATTTCTTTTAATAGCATCAGGATTGGATCGTCAGTCCAGCCTAATATCCGCTTAATGATTCGCGCGGCGTACCACTTAGGCATTTCCAACAGAATAGCGAATAGTGCCCGTAGGTCGCCGTCTTCGATCAAGGTTGTCAGGTGATAGGATACTCCTCCCTTACTGTAATTGTGTAATTGGCGACCTAGATCGGTCATTTCACGTCGATGCGTGTGCCAGACAAAGGCTGACGGTTCATAGACTATGGTATGACCGGCTTTCATAATTTTGTAGAAAAGATAAGTATCCTCTCCTACGCCAGATGGCATACCGGGGCCGAGGGCTTCGTCCATCAGGCCAATTTCGGGGTCGCTGAAAATACTAGCGCGGAAGGCGGAGTTAGCTGTCCCGCCAAATAGCCACGTTGGTACAGAGTGGAACCGGAAACTATCAAACCATTCTCTATTACCTTCAAATGGCTTATAACCACGCGATAAACCGCCACCGCCATAGCTTTCAAATAGGCGCTGCGATCGCGTCTGCAATTCTGCCGGTAAGACGTTACCAGTGACGGCCATGACTTCGGGACGGGCAAAGGGGGCGATTAGTTTTTCTAGCCAGTCGGGGGGGATAATTGTATCGTCGTCAGTGGTGACGACAATATCACCGGTACTGGCGGCTATGCCAGCATTCCGAGCGTAGGATGCACCCGATCGCTCTTCTGTGAGTAATTTTATATCGGGAAATTCGACCAGTACGGGGGAGGCGCTGCGGGTTTCGGGTCGGTTGTCAACGACGATAATTTCTACGGGTCTGATTTGGCGGGATGTTTGAGCAGTTAAGGAAAGCAGGCATTTTCGTAAGTCTTCGGGGCGATCGCAAGTGCCAACTACAACGGATACTGAGATATTAGCTGGAAGACCTTCTGGTTCCTGTGTTCTCACTGTTACGGCGGGTGTGTAATGCTGCATGAGAGCAGCTATGGCATCGGCTTTAAGAAAGTCTACGTTAGGGTCAGTGTCAGGTTCCAGCAGTGTCAAACCGAATTTTTCCACCAGTGCGCCCCGTAGCCTGGGAATACTAATTGATTGGTAATAATTAGCTATATCAATGTAACCGATCGCGGAGCCATCACGAGTGACAAATACGCGGGTGTTGGCGTAGTCTGTGGCATCTGCGATCGCTTCTATTGGTCGATTTAATTCAAGTACGCGCACAGCACGGCTGGCTTTTGGCTTCCTATTTGGTTGTGGTTCGGGTTTTTCTGGGGTTTTAATCAATGAGAAGCCTTTTTCAACCAGAATTGCAGCAGTTTCTTCCCTCGCTTTCAGATAGCTAATTGAACTAATGAGCCAATCTTCTATTTCTGCGAGGATTAAATCAACCGATGAAGGATTTGCTTTAAATATAGAGCGTAAAAATTTGACTAGATATGCCACTGTTTTTACTAATCCCATGCGGAAAATCGGTAGTCTTTCGTCAGGATAATTGATGGCGCTACACAAAAGGGCGGAGTAAATACCAGCATTATTTTTGCTATGCGATCGCATTTCATTGTCACTACGACACTCCTGATGGTACACTAATGCACTTGGCTCGTAGACCAAAGCGTATCCTTCTTTAATAATACGGAAAAACATTTCTAAATCGCCGTTACCTTGGACATCTATATCAACATCTAATGCAGGATTAAAATAACCAATTTCTGCAAACAGCGACCGACGAAAAGCCATATTAAATCCCGTTCCAAACCTCTCAGGAGAATGCAAAAAGGCATGAGGCATTTTACTCCTTGGTGCGATTTGATAGCGTCTACTCTCAAAACCACGACTTAAGCCACCGTTTTTTTCAAATAAGATTTGTGACTCAGTTTCGAGTTCTGCGGGTGTAACTAAACCAGTTACTGCCATCACATTTGCATCTTCAGCAAACACCTTAACTAAGGCTGTTACCCACCCGGAATCAACTAATACACCGCTATTAGTGTAAGCAATGATATCACCTTTTGCCTCTAAAATAGCTCGGTTTCTTGCCCAATCTATACCGGGACATAGTTCTCTGACATAACGTATGTCGGGGTATTGAGTGGCAATCGGCTTTTCAGCTTTACCATCAAGAGTATTATCGACTACTAGAATGTCGAGGTGGGGATAGTCGAGATGCTTTAAGGAATTGAGGGTAATAGTGAGATCGGAGATGCCATTATTAAAGCAAATTGCCACACTCACCAAAGGTAAAGGCCCTTTATACTCTGGGGGCGACAAGGTTAACAAATCCTCAAACTGCCCTATTTCCTTAGTCGCTGTAGATTTCGATAAACCATTGTACAATAACTGACTAATAATTTGATTGTTATGCTGTTCCAGAATAATTTGACTCAAGGTTTGACCCGTCACTATTCCCCCTCTGATAGGAACTTTGACATATCCAATGGGAGCATCAAAAAGACGCACTATGGCTTGTAATTCTCTATAATTTTCTAAGTTTTTAATAGTAGCAATTCCCTGGCTTAATTCAATATCTATGACTTTTATTTTATTTAACATTTATTATTCTCACTTATTAGTTGGTATTTATTTTGTCGTAATGATTTCAAAAACTAAAAACTAAAGTTTTGTTATCGCTCGCTCTGACACAGGAATATAGGGTTGACTATGACCTTCACGCTTGACGCGCAGGCGAGACTGCCATAGCGACCAAGGCCCTGGTAGATGGCTCAATGCTTCATGAAGCACTAGGTATATGGGATAATCAGTTTGACCTTTCAATCGGGATTTAATGCGCGAGGCGTGCCATAAAGGAAGATCAATTCCTAATAGTAGTAGCGATCGCAAATCTCCATCTCGTAACAAAGTTGTCAGTTGATAACTAACAATTCCTTTACTATAATTGTGCAATTGACGGCGCAAAGCAGGTAAATCCTGGCGATGTTTATGCCAAATAAAGGCTTGCGGTTCGTAGGCTACTGTATAGCCAGACTTAATTATTTTATAGAACAAATAGGTATCTTCTCCCACACCAGAAGGCATTCCCGCGCCTAAAGCTTCATCCATCAAACCAATTTCAGGATAGCTAAAAATATCGGCTCGGAAAGCAGCATTAGCCGTCGCCCCCAGTTTCCACGCCGGAACAGCGTAGCGCCAAGACCTTCTGAACCAGTCCCCCATTCCTTCAAAAGGTTTAAAACCACGCCCCAAACCGCCTTCGCCGTATTGTTCAAATAACCACTGGGGTTCTGTTTCCATTTCTATGGGTAGAACGTTACTGGTGACGGCCATGACATCTGGTCTAACAAAGGGAACCAAGAGTTTTTCCAACCAACCAGGGGGGAGTCCCACATCGTCATCTGTTGTCACTACAATGTCACCAGTGCTGGCTGTGATGCCCGTATTGCGGGCATAGGCGAGTCCTTCGCGGGGTTCTGTAATTAAGATAACGTTCTTAAATTTGGCAACTACTGGGGGTGTTAATCCTGAATCTGGATTGTTATCAACGATGATGATTTCTACTTTTCGGGGTGACTTTTGGGCGGTTAATTGGTTAAGGCAATTGTGCAAGTCATCGGGTCGGGAGTAAGTGGCTACAACTACAGATACCGAAACGTTTGCTGGTAAACTTAGAGGAGTTGGGTATTGTGTTTTTTCTGCTGGTTTGTAGTAGCTTCTCAAATAGGCGATCGCTTCTGCCGCACGAAATTGGTCGCTGATATTGCGAGTTGGATTGAGTAATTTGAGTCCAAATTTTTCACTTAATAGTTGTCGCAAATAAGTTGCGCTAATTGGTTCGTAATAGTTGGGGATGTCAAAATGTGCGATCGCCGATCCCTTCCAAGTCACAAACAGCCGCACTGAGCTATAATCTGTCACATCAGTGAGGGGATTTGTCACAGATTCCGTCAGTTCTAGGGTTCGGACTGCCCTTCCCCCTGGATATTGAGGTTTCTGTGTCAATGCTTGATTTTCCAGCGGTTCTAGGGGAGGTAAAGGGCCAAAAGTAGCTTCAATTTCAGCGGCAATTTTGCGTGCTTTTTGATAAGTTGTCAAACCTATTGCAGAACCCCATAGTTCAGCTAAAACTAGATCGTGAGGTAATTTAGTAGCCTTCATTAATAACAGAAACAAACTGCGTAAATGCCACCACCTTAGTAGCCAAAATGTTACTTTCAACAAAGATAAACCTTCGTCTGGATAGGCAATAGCTTCGCGCAGAAAAAACGCAAAACAACCGCCATTATTTTTAAGTTGTAATTTCAACTTTTTATATTCTCGTCTGTGGCGATGTTTGACTAAGGCATTGGGTTCATAAATTAACAGATATCCTTCTTTCAGCGTGCGGAAAAATATTTCTAAATCCTCGCCACCATTAGTTATCGTCCCTACACCTAATGCCGGATCGAAATAGCCAATTTGGGCAAACAGCGATCGCCGAAATGCCATATTTGCGCCTGTACCGACTATCCAAGGAGTTGAGATAAACGACCAGGGTAACTTTTGGCCGCGACTAATTTGATATCTTTTTGTCTCGAAACCCCGACCAAAACCACCATTTTTTTCAAATAGAACTTGGGCTTCAGTTTCCAGTTCATAAGAGACGACTAAACCAGTAACAGCCATTACTTGCGGTTCTTCAGCAAAGACTTGGGCTAGGGATTTTACCCAACCCGAATCGACAATTACATCATCATCCGTGTATGCAATAATTTCACCTTTCGCTTCAATAATTGCTCGGTTTCTTGCCCACCCTAAGCCCGGTCTTGGTTCTATAACATAGCGTACTTGGGAATATTTATTTTTTATGAGTTGCTTGGTAGCATCTGATGTAGGGGCGTTGTCTATTACTAATAAATCGAGGTAGGGATAATTGAGATTGACTAGACTATTAAGACATAATTCTAAATCGGCGGTGCGATTGCGGGTACAAACTGCGACTGTAACTAAAGGCCAATCTACCCTCCACTTGAGAGGAGGTAAATCTAATAAATCCTCAAATTTCCATCCTGTCGGGGGGGGTGTCTTAAAGAGTCCTTTCTCTAAAAGATGAATAATAATTTTTTGATGGTACTGTTCTAGAATAAGTTTGCTGATAGTGTTAGCGCTGACTTGTCCTGCTGTCACGGGCGCACTGACATACCCGATTGGTCTACCATGTAGACGTACCAATGCTTGCAATCCCATAAACCCGTCCAAATTCTCAATAGTAACGAGGGGATGGCTCAACTCAATGTCTATTACCTTGATTGGATAAAGCACGTAGCTGATACTCCTGGGATAGAGGCTTGCAATTTGATTATATAGCAGTTTTCAATTGGGTAGCTACTACCAACATAAGCGATTTCACATTTAAGTTGCTTCTTAAGCGCAGCAAAAAAGTAACGTGACAACGGAGTACTGGCAAAGTCAATGTCATGGGAGCTGTGAGATTTTATAACCGCAAAAAAATTGTTAGATGGATCTTAAACTTTTTCTACAAATATGGACTATACCTTATAAAATCAGAACTGAAGGATATAAAGATTAATAAAAGGTTAAAAGTTTAAGGAATGATTAATTAAATAAAAATAGTGCAAACTACTCGAAACAGACTTAAAATAAAGTTAAAGATAATTGTCATAGCACGTCTATTTTGTCTATAATACCTAGACCCAGCTATCCCTTATTTCAGGAATATTAAGGATAGTTTGTGAAAATAAAGCACATTTAAGTGCTTCGTTACTTACGTGCTTAGGATATCTATCCTACTCCAAGTCATATTGTCATACATCCTTAGTTTTAACTCCCATTAATTTATGCTAAACACTTCCACCAGCATCGAAAAGTTAGTTACACCCCTGCCAGAGACTTCCAGGCAAGACCTCCGGTTAGACTCAACTATTCAAGAGCTTCCGCTTTACAACTTTCAGGTTAAACCCACCGATTTAGGGATGAAAGTAGCTCAAATGTTTGAAGCTTACCCCCTCTTACCAGGAGTTATTTTGACCGACCAAAATCATTTTATCGGTATGATTTCTCGGCGGCGGTTTCTCGAATATATCAGCCGTCCTTTTGGACGAGAACTATTTTTGAAGCGACCTTTAAAGTCCTTATATCGGTTTGCTCAGACTGATACTTTAATCTTTCCTAGCGATACATTAATAGTAGATGCAGCTCGTCGTTCCTTACAGCGATCGCAAGAACTCCTTTACGAACCAATTGTAGTACAACATCCGCCTCAAGTTTACCGAATGTTGGACGTACATGAACTACTCGTCGCTCAATCTTACATTCATGAATTCGCCACTAAGTTGCTACGACAACAAACCCAAGCTCAAATGATTCAAACAGAAAAACTGGCGAGTTTAGGGCAAATGGTAGCTGGAGTAGCGCACGAAATTAGAAATCCCCTTACTTGCATTTTAGGAAATTTAGGTTTTTTGAAAAACTACTCTGAAGACCTCCTGCGGTTGCTGTCTGCTTATGATGTAGAAATTGCTAACCCCAGCCAAAAGATTGAGGAAATTAAACAAGAGATAGAATTTCAATTCTTACAAGAAGATTTGCCAGAAATCCTTCAAAGTATGAAAATAGGAGCAGATCGATTAAATGAACTTGTTACTAGCCTCCGCAGTTTTTCTCACATGGACGGGGGAAAACGTAAGGAAGCTAACATTCACGAATGTATCGACAGTACGCTTTTGATTCTGAAAAATCGACTTAAACACAGCATTAAAGTAGTTAAAAACTATGGAGTTTTACCTGCAATTAGCTGTTATTCAGGTCAGCTCAGCCAAGTTTTTATGAACTTAATTAGCAATGCAATTGACGCTCTGGAAGAAGTACAGGATGAAGGAAAAGAATCGCGAGCGATCAAAATTGAAACTGAGCTAATAGAAAGTCTTGAGGGAGACTGCGTGAATTCTGAATTAATTTTCAACCATGCCATCGCTCGGAAAGAAGAGGTAAAATCTTTATCAGTGGTCAGCAATCACCACGAATTGAGCGATGAGGAAAAGGAAGAAAATATAAAAAATGACTCTTGGATAGCAATCAGAATTTCTGACAATGGCCCAGGAATTCCTCCAGAAATTCAGCGCCGAATTTTTGAGATGTTTTTTACTACTAAACCTGTAGGTAAAGGCACGGGTTTAGGTTTAGCAATCACTCATCAGATTGTAACTGAAAAGCACAAGGGAAAATTGAACTTGCACTCTACTCCGGGTACGGGAACTGAATTTGAAATTTTGTTACCTTTGGTTTATGACTGAATTTTGCTTTCCCTTCAAGGATGTAAAAATAGTCAACCCAGCAGAAGCCAGACGGCTGTTTGAGCAAGCCAATCATTTTTGGTTTGAAGAAGGATGCTATCACCAACTTTTACCGCTTTATCTAGAAGCCCTCAAAAATCCACTCTCTTCCTTTTTTAAACTTCTTCATCAACAACCAGCCCCCCTTTTGTCAACATTTTATGGAGATCCAAAATGCTCATCATCTTTTCACGATAAGAAGCTGTACCTCGTAAGTATTCATCATTAGCCGAATGCAAAGCAGCAGGAACAGTCGTAATTTCTGAGGTATTTAAGTACATCACATCCAGAACTTCATCAGCCACGATACCAGCAACTAAATCAGCTATTTGTATCACGATGGCTTTTGATAGAGGATCTGCGCTCGCGATTGGTATATTTAAAACACTGCGAATGTCAATTAACGTTACAATTTCTCCTCGCAAATTCATGTTACCCACAATATAATCTGGAGTGCAGGGAATGGGCGTAACTTTTCGTATATCTGTAAACTCCCGTACTACTTCTAAATTTAGTCCAAAGTATTCACCATTCAAAGCAATAACTGCCAGCGGAAACGTACTGGCAGTGAAATCACGATCGTCTTCTTTTCGCCTTAAATTATTAGCTCTTTGCCGAAAAATCGCTTTTTCTTGGGGCGTAGCATTGGGGCAGAAAACTGGCATTTCTAGGAAATAACTCGAATCTTCGCTTACAAGGTCTTGATCGGTTCCTTCTTCTAAACTTTTTCTTTGCACATCCTTTATTTGCTGAATGACCTCTTTTTTTTTCTGAGAGTAGCTAATTACAATTTCAGGATTAAGCAGCATCACAATATCGGCTTCAATTTGGGCAATTCCAGTTACAAAATGGTGGGATTGATTTGTATTCTCGCGCCCGTAATATAGCTGTGTTTTTATTACTTCAGTTGAGATATTTTCTACTTCCTGAACTTGGTTGACAATAATCCCAACTCTAAATCCTTGATGCTCTATAACAATCGTACTATCTGTCAAACAGTATTCTTGAGAATGGTATCCGAAGCGAAGATTGAGATCCATCACAGGCAAAATTTCGCCCCGTAGGTTAATCACGCCAACAATATCGCGGGGGGCTTCTGCAATTGGTGTCAACTCTGGTAGAAAGAAAATTTCCTGAACAGCAGCGGCTTCTATACCGTAAAGAGAACTGTTTTGTCGGAAAATAAGATAGGGTTGAGTTTTCATATTTAATAGTTAAATTTATTGAATAGATAGTTTTACCAAGATTGCTTTGACATATTTTAGTAATTCACTAGCTGTAATTTTACCCTGCTGTTCTATTAAAGTATCGGGGGGTAAAGTTTTGAGAAGTTCACAAGAGGTTGCATACATTTTTTTTGCTCTTTTAACATTCCCTTCTCCAGCGTAAATATTACCTAGATCGAGATATGCAGAGATGAAGGATGGACAAAGATAAATAATTTTTTTTAACAAATTTTTAGCTGCTTCTACGTCTCCATTTTCTTCAGCGATATGAGCGAGTAAGTGATAAGGAAATACTGATAAAGAATCCACTTGTATAGCTTGGTGACAGTAATTAATTGCCTGCTCATATTTACCTAAATTTGCATAAATCTCAGCTAGCAAGTAATAAGCTTTAAAATTATGAGGATACAGATCAATAACTTGTTCTGCCTTTTTAATTGCCTCAAAATAAGTTTTATTCTTGCAAAAAGCTTCTGCCTCTTGAAGAAGATTGATACCTGCTCTCTGCCGCTCTTTTTCCACTGTTAATGAAGATGAAATCTGTCTGGTATTAACAGTATTATTTTCTTCAGGTTTCCCATCGCTACTCCGCAAAATATTATCAACAAGTTCGCGAACTTTTAGCGGTTTTGGGGTTTCCGTTGTATTGCTAATTGGAAATAGGACTGGCATTTGCAGCGTTGGTGATAAAAGTGAATCTTCTCCTAGTGGAGACACTCTCGGCTCAAGTTTAGCTGTAGGTTTAATCTCGGTTTCTGCTAGCTTTTCAGGAGCAGAGCTGTTAGGATCTAATCCTACCAACTCTTGCTGAGAGTTATTAGTAGCTTCGCCGATATTATAAATGTATGGTGGCATTCGAGAAACTTCTTTTTGACCTACCTCACTACGCTGATAAATCACTGATTCTGGAAAAATAATTGCTCGGAATTGATCGAGAACTTGACCGTGAAGTTCGGCATGGCTTGTCATTAAATATCCCCCTGCTCTCAGCGTATTGTAAAACTTTTTTAGGACAAGAGCAATGTACTGTGCTTCAAAATAAACAAACACATTTCTACAAAGTATCAAATCCATATTGTTAATATCATCAGATATATTGGGATACTCATCTTTTACTAAATTTCCATATCTGAACTTTACATTTTTAACCAGTTTTTGTTCAATGATCCATTCATTTTTATGCTGATTGAAATACTGTTGCTGGAGTCCGGGATTAACAAGACGAAACGACCAAGGGCTATAAATTCCCTGTTTTGCTTTTTCCAGGGCTTCTTCATTAATATCTGTTCCTAAAATTAGGATATTCCAATTCTCCCAATCGGGAAGAAGTTTTTCAAGGAGAATGGCTAAAGAATATGCCTCTTCCCCTGTTGAGCATCCAGCGCTCCAAATTCTGAGAGAAGGGTTCAAACCAGAAGCTTCTTTGAGTTGATTTTTATATTCTATTATTTGGGGTAAAATAACTTTTTCTAATAGTTTAAATTGCCCTACATCGCGCAGAAAATAACTCTCAGTTGTGGTTAAAAGGACGATTAGTTTCCGCCATTCTTTTTGACTTTGTTCCGTATCTGCTTCTAAAAGTTGATAATACTTTTCTGGTATAGATAAATTAAGGTTTTTCATCCGCAGAACAATCTTCTGAGATAAGGCTGTCCGATCTTGGGGGCGGATATGCAAACCTAGATTATTAGCAATTAATTGTATAAATAATTCTAAATGTCTATCATTCATGCTTGATGACTCTCAGTTTCATACTTGCTCTGTCTTAATATAGCATTTCCATTAGGTAGCTACCGCTTTTAATTAGCCATTAGCCATTACCCATTAGCAAACTTGACATTCTTAATTGCTGAAAGTCGATTTGTAGCATTCACTTCCCTAAACCAGGGGTATCTGAATCCAGAACTCTGCACCCTTTCCTGGTTCTGAGATACACTTGAGGATACCACCATGTTTTTCAACAATAATGTGGTGAGAAATTGATAGTCCAAGTCCCGTTCCCTTACCCACTGGTTTAGTAGTGAAGAATGGGTCAAATGAACGATTGATGACTGGTTCTGCCATTCCTGGGCCGTTATCAGAGATCCGAATCACTGCAAATTTACCAGCGGCTATTGGTGACAAAGAGCTGTCGTCACCTTCTCCATTCATCACCTCTGTGCGGATAGTGATAATACGAGGAGCGGGTTGGTTTTCTAAAGCATCAATAGCATTGCTAATAATATTCATAAATACTTGATTTAGTTGACCAGCACAGCATTCAACTAAGGGGAGATTCCCATATTCTTTGATAATTTTAACGTTCAAATTTCCCCCATATAAATTGAACCTATGTTGTAGAATCAGCAGGGTACTATCTATGCCTTCATGAATATCCACTGGTTTTTTATCCGACTCGTCAAGGCGAGAGAAATTTCGCAAAGACATCACAATCTGACGAATCCTGTCAGTGCCTAGCTTCATTGAAGAGATCAGTTTTGGCAAATCTGCCGTGAGAAATTCTAAGTCAATAGAATCGGCTTTTTCCTGAAGTTCTGGGTCTGGATTCGGGGAATATTTTTGATAAAGGTGCAATAAATCTAGCAGGTCTTTAATGTAGTCAATCGCATAAGTTAGGTTGCCAGAAATAAAGTTGATTGGGTTGTTAATTTCATGGGCAACTCCGGCAACCATACTACCTAAAGAAGACATTTTTTCGGTTTGAATTAGTTGTGTTTGAGTTGCCTGCAATTTATGCAAAGTTTCAGCAATCTGTTGAGCTTGAGTTTGGGCAGTTTCAGCACTATCTCGTGCTTGGGCGTAGAGTTCAGCTTGGTCGATCGCGATCGCTAATTGATCTGCAACTGCTCGTAGTAATTCTACCTCGGAATCGCTCCAAGGTCGAAGTTTTGCTGAACTATCTGCAAATTCTGCTCCTATTTCATAGTCGCTCTTGGGTGGATTATACATACCGCAGCTAAATGCTCCGATCGCACCAGAATGCGTCTGAATTGGCAGTGCTAATATGGAAGCGTAGCCCCAAGACATCAAAAATCGCCGCATCACAGGTTCTTCAAAACCTGCAACATCATCCAGTCGGATGATTTCTAGGCTTAATAGTTTTTCAGTGAAAGCACCAACTTTTTCCACAGGATAACTACCGAGAAGTGTTGGCAAGCCGGGATTCGTCGCTTCTTTAACTACTTCCCAATAGGAGTTTTGAGATTTGAGATTGCTTCCTTGCACTCGCAATGCCAAACCCTGTGGGTAGACTACGCCAGCCTGGTTTTGAGAAATTGCTTCACTTTGCTTTAGTTTGCTTCCTTTCTCGTAAGACTTCCTTGTTCGCAACCCTTCGTCGCGCCTGGTAACACTGTGAGGTTTTGAAAGATTGTTTTGTCCCTGATAATACTCCGCAGTTTTGCGAAATTGCTTCAGTTTGCTTTCTTCATCCCAAGGCTTTGCACCTTGTACCTCTAAACTCTGCGGGTAGGCTTCGCCAACACGGTTTTGAGTTAAAAATGTCAGCTCAGAATTAAAACTATAATTGGCTGAACTCTCTCTATTTGTGGATTCACTTTTAATTGTTAATTCTTCATTGTTAATCACCTCTGGTCTGTACCACATGAATAGACACCAGTCGAGTTGCAAAAGACTCTGAATTTCTTGTACTGCTGTTTCTAGAATTGTATCCAGTTCTAAGGAGTTACGGATCTGGCTAGCGAGTCTAAATAGTAAAGATTCTCTACCTGCCCACGATCGCGCGCGGTCAATTGCTATGGCGATCGCATTTGCAGCCCAACCTAGTACAGCCCGCCCACGTTCAGTCACAACTTGAGTGCAAACCACCACTACCCCTACCAAGTGCTCTTCTACAATCAGCGGATAGCCAGCTAAGGTTTCGTTTTCTTGAGCGGGTATGATGTAAGGCTGTCGATGTTGAGCAACAAACCCGATCGTCGAGATCCCAAAAGGAATACGGTCAGAAAATTCTGCGGTGGGAGGTTGTTGGCCCACAAAGGCTTGCAGTTCCAGCAAGCGCGTTGCTCTGTTAAATATCCAGATGCCGACAAAATTAGCATC
This sequence comes from Kamptonema sp. PCC 6506, assembly GCF_000180455.1. Lineage (NCBI taxonomy): Bacteria > Bacillati > Cyanobacteriota > Cyanophyceae > Oscillatoriales > Microcoleaceae > Kamptonema > Kamptonema sp. PCC 6506. The sequence continues at coordinate 1,015 of NZ_CACA01000312.1, read as the reverse complement.
GAAGGCGTGCATTATTCTCTGGGTGCAGCGGTTGAGAATTTCTGGCAAAGTGGTACTCTGGGCGATCGCAATCCCAATTTCCGACTCCAGTATGGAAAGGCGATCTTGAGTTTGGGAACCTGCGGGTAGAATTTGTGGACTCAACTCTCTTTCCCTCGATAGTTGTGCCTCTTGGCTGCAAGTTTCCCCATCTGCGATCGCGACTTCCGGCTCTGTTTCTGTTTTTTCCCTTAGTAAAAATTTCTCTTGAGTCTGTTGATTTAGTTTACTTTCAGCGCGATCGCCTTCCCTCAAGACATTGGTAATATCTGTCACCGTCGTGACTTGAAACTGTCGGTTATCTTCCCTGACGAAAGGGGCCCTTGTCACCCAGACATCGCGCCTCTTGCCATCTTTGGTGATAATTTGCCCACAACCCGCGCCTTCTGAAGACCCAGCAATCAAAGTATCCTGTAACTTTTTGGGTTGCTTCAGAGCGATCGCGCAGCCCGAAGTACTAACACCATTGGATTTTGGATTCTCGCCGAGCAATTCCGCCGCCGACCAACCGCAAAGCAGAATATAAGCGGGGTTGACCTGAACAAACTGCCCTTCCTCATCTGTTACACAGATGCCAATTCCTGCTATGTCCCAGATCGGCGGAATCATACTTTCCATAGAATGTCAAGTTTAAATCAAAAAAATTCAATCGCCACCTGCACCCGCTTCTGGAACACCAACTTTAGCGAGGGGTGTTACCCCTCAATCTAATATTTAATATCAATAACATTTACAGCTACTTTTGTCCAGGAAACGGGGGTTGCGTCTTGCTGATGTCAAAGGGAAGATGGATTGTCAATAAACTGTGCCTTCCCTGCTTTTCCACCTTGTAGAGCATAGTTTGCGTATCTTCAGGATTCGCTTGCGGCACTCGGAGGATTTGACTAGGTGAAAAGGCGAGTAGTTTACCTTGATGATTGAAAAGCCGAATGTAGTATGTACTGCGATCGCTAATTCGGCGTTGCTGAATCAAGGC
>NZ_CACA01000313.1:0-62651 GCF_000180455.1 Kamptonema sp. PCC 6506 | reverse complement strand
GATACGTCAAGATATTAAATAATAGGTGAGGAGTGTTAAAATATAGAATCAGATGCCGCCCAAAAGAGATATTAAGCAAATTAATGCTATTGCTAATGAATTTAAAATGGAAAGGCTACAAAGACAAGCATTTGGAGATTTTTTAGAATCCGAGAAAGAGGCCGGTTATATAGGTAACAAAAATGAACGCGGTGATTTTACCTATCAAGAATTGCGACAAAAGGCTTGCGAGTTCTTAGGTTTAGAATAAATTTGCAATAACAGATTAAAATTATGACAGTAACTACCGACCAAAATATATTACAGCCGATTAAAAACGATGCTGATTTAGTGCAACTAAGAAGCATTGTCAGTGTGATTATAGGGGAGCTGTGCTGGAATGCGAGAATGAGCTATGGAGATGAATTATATCTTTATATAGGAGAGAGAATTCCGATCTTAAATAAATTAATGAAGGGTAAAGAACAAGCTGCTTGGATGTTAGGCACGCGAGGGACAGACTGGACACTGGAATCACCGACTAAAGAAATAATCACCAGTTCTAAGGAACTACCAGAAGTGTTTAAAGAGAAAGTTAAGGTGATTGAAGGTACAACTATTACTGCCTTTGAAACTCACTACCCAGATTTGATTCTAACTGTAGAATTCAGTAACGGCTGTAAATTAAAAATATTCCCAGACCTTGCAGATGATTTTGACTTATCTTACTGGGAATTATTTACTCCTGACAATATGTTGCTGACGCTAGAACCAGGTGCAATCTGGACTTATACGAGGGCCGACGTGCCAAAGAGTGCTAAGATAAATCAACACTCAAATCCATTAGGAGACTGAGAGGATTTTGCCCCATTAGCAATTAGTAATTAGCAATTACCAATTAGCAATTACCAATTAGCCATTACCAATTACCAATTACCAATTACCAATTACCAATTACCAATTACCAAAATTAGTTCCGACTTTGAGTAATAGAGAGATTGTAAGGATGTTGACCTTGGGCGCGATCGCCTACAAAGATAGAATAAGTCCCCTTATTGCCAAACCCCGAAAACTCCAAATTACCGGCACCAGCACTTTCTGGCAAGATGCAAAAACGACCAGCCGGCCCTTGAATTAATATCGTAGGAGCACCAGCAGTTTGCACGTTAATTCGCCAATAAGGTAAATCCTCCCCTACTTGGATGATGAGATTCGGTGTGGGGGCAATATTACCGCAGTCACCACTGTTGTTGGGGCCACCAGATGTACCTGAAACAGTTAGGGGTTCCTTAAATCCGGGACTAATCTGTAGAGCTTGAGAGCGGACAACGCCAGCCGTTGCTAAAATCATTGCTAAAGCTAAGGGAAGTATCCCGCGATCGCGCATTTTCATTTTAATTATTCTTCCTCTGATTGCGAACACAATGGCGGCATACCCAAGTTTCTCGACGGTAGGGGAGCTCCGGGGTTCCTGTTTCAATCGCTCCACTGCTCCATCACTGACCCCATTTTCTCCGATCCCATGACCCCACATCACTCTTCTTCCTTTTTTCTTCTTCTACCAGTAACCTCACTGTTCCGGGATTCTTGCTGTACATAGCGTACAAGTTGAGGCGACCCCCATACCTCAAAAAATAGCGATCGGTGATATAAATGGGTACTGGGAAATGGAGATATAGGTTAAGCTCATCCCACCCTACCTGAAAGTGAGATGAACAGGACTTAGGCATTTCGACTAAAAAAACCCAGTTTTTTACCGAATCTCCGATGCTCTAATTTCTTACTCAACAGTTAACAGTTAACTGTTAACCGTTAACTGTTAACTGTTAACACACATCGCCTAAAATCTAAAATCTAAAATCTAAAATCAATATGGCTAGCCCAACGGTAAGGAGCGACATTAATCAATCAAATCCATCGTGGCAAGTACGTCGAGAATTGCCGCTAATGGTTCGTAGGTGTGGCGCTTGGGCAGTTGAAGTATCATTAATTGTTGCTAGTTCCTTAGTTCCATTTACGATCGGAACATTGGCTAATAATGCAATCAAGAGTGTACCTCTCAACCCCGCAGTCGCCGCCACATCCGAAGCGATCGCACAAACTTTAGCAATTCCGATCCGCGATCGCAACCCGCGAGTCACTCCCCTAACTAATTTATTCTGGTCTGGCGCACTTATAGCCCCCATAGCTGTAGCTGGATGGCAACTATATTTACTCGCTAAAAAAGGTCAAACTTCCCCCAAGCGCTGGTTTGGTGTCAAAGTCATCTCGGAGTCGGGTGCAGCACCGGGGATACTACGCGCCTTGGCCCGCGAAAGTTTGGGACGTTGGGGAATACCAGTCGGCATTGCTTACACATTATGGCGCATCAGTGGTGCTTTTCCCGATTTAGTCATTTTAATGGGAATGAGTGGCTTAATGCTGCTAGGAGACGGCTTAGCGACTAAATTTGATCCAAAACGGCGCACAGGACATGATCGTTTAGCGGGTACTTTTGTCACCGATGCCGGAGCATTATCAAGTAATACGACAAATCCCTTTATGGGGCAAGATTGGAGTGATGAAGATGCTGCGATCGCGGCCCTGGTCTTAACACCAGAAGCTTCAGCAGATGGGAGTCGCGGCCTTTGGGCCTGGATGCGCCAACACCCCGGACTAACTCTACTAATAGTTACTATTCTGGGTATGACCTCAGTTTTGGGAACCTTTATCGGCACCCAAATTTACATTCAAAGTCAGGCAAATTTGCGGGATTTCAAACAGCGCGACGACAAAGTATTTCTAGCTTTAGTTAACAAATTATCCCCAATGTCGCCCAATGGCATAGCCGAACGACGGGCAGCAATTTTAGCTTTAGGTGTAGTCGAAGATTCCCGCGCCATACCATTATTAGCAGATCTGCTTGGTCAAGAAGAAAATCCCACTCTCGTTGATTCAATTCAGCAAGCTTTAGTGAGTGCGGGGCTGAAAACCTTACCTTATTTGCAGAGGTTAAATCAAGCCCTTAGCAATGACTTAGATTCTATGCGCTACGGCGGAAATGCCAAAGAACGACAGTTAGCTGCTATTCGGCAAAGGGCTACTCAGAGAGCGATAGCCAAAATTCTCACCGTGAATCGAGGGAAACTTAATAATATCGATCTCAGCCGCACAGATTTAAGTCAAACTGCTTCTGGCTCCGCTCAATTCACTTTAGTATTAGACAAAGGCGACCTATCAGGAATTAACTTAAGAAGCACCAATCTTACTAATGCTATCCTACCAGGTATCCGCTTTTACGGAGCGGGAGCAGATGCTCGTTTTGGTACTTTTGATGACTGGAGAGCAGATTTGAGTGGCGCTAATTTTGAAGGTGCAAATCTCACTGGTGCATTCTTGAATAATATAACGATGAACCGCACTAATTTTCTACGCTCAACTCTGAACAAAGCTAATTTATCTTATAGTATTTTGAGCGGAGCTAACTTCAGCAGTGCCAAGTTAATTGGAGCAGATTTGCGGCAAGCTTTATTACAAGATGCCACTTTCACAGGTGCGGATTTAGGAAGTGCAAATTTGTCGCGCACGAATTTGGAGGGTGCGCGTTTAGGACAAGTTAAAGCTCAAGGCGCTCTATTTCCAGAGACAAACTTGAGAAAATCCGATTGGCAAGGTGCAGATTTATCGGGAGCAGATTTGAGCAAAGCCAATCTCCAAAATGCAGATCTGACTTCAGTCAAACTTGCTAGTGCAAATTTAAGCAATACTCAACTGCAAGATGCTAATTTTCGGAATGCAGATGTAAGTTTAGTCAATTTCCGAGGTGCTAATGTTACAGGAGCTAACTTTAAAGGGGCAATGTTTGTGACAGGAAAGCAAAATCGACCCGATCAATTTATTCAAAGTCCACCTGTTAATTCTAAATCAGGGCGTTTACAAGGAGTTGATTTTACAGAGGCTAAAAATTTAGAGGCCAGTCAAGTAGCTTATATTTGCTTGCAGGGAGGGATTCATCCCCGTTGTCCCCAGAAAAATTAATAGTTTTATTCTCCCACTACCTCAGCACTTGAAACCGCTGCTAAACAAAGTCGGCCTATGCTAACTAAGTAGCTGGACATAAATAAACGCTATAAAATGCACAGGTCGGCGCTCGCCGACAGTCTCTATGGCTATGAAAAACATCGCTTTTCGCGGCGAGCGCCTACCCTACGTTTAATTATGTCCGACCACTTAAAAAGCTGACTGTGTATGCCTTCTTCCTTCTCTCCTAGATAACTAAATTTTTCTTCCTTCTTTCTTCTTCCTTCTTCCTAGTTTGGTTAGTTCGGGTTGTATAATAAACCTTTGGAATTCATCAGCAGGCAAATTAATCTATGAACGCAGCCGACGACAAAAATATTGTCAGGGAATATTTTAACTCTACTGGCTTCGATCGCTGGCAGCGAATTTACGGCGACGGTAAAGTGAATAAAGTTCAACTTGATATCCGCACAGGACATCAGCAGACTGTTGATACAGTGCTAGAATGGCTCGTCGCTGATGGCAATTTGCCGGGTCTGTTAGTTTGTGATGCTGGTTGTGGCGTGGGTAGTCTCAGTATTCCCTTAGCTGAAGCTGGAGCAATTGTCTATGCTAGCGATATCTCTGAAAAGATGGTAGCAGAAGCCTATGAAAGAGCTAATGCTGTTCCGGGAAAGGCTAATAATGTCACCTTTACGGCTCAAGATTTGGAGGCTTTGAGTGGTCAATACCATACAGTTATCTGTCTGGATGTGCTGATTCACTACCCTCAAGAACAAGCTGAGGGGATGATTAGTCATCTAAGTTCTATGGCCGAGTCGCGAGTAATTGTCAGTTTTGCCCCGAAAACTTTAGCCTTAACTGCTCTCAAGAAAATTGGGGAATTTTTTCCAGGGCCAAGTAAAACTACCCGCGCCTATCAACATCGGGAAACTGATATTATCAAGATTCTAGAAAGCAATGGTTTTACAATTCGGCGGCAGGGAATGACTAGCACTAGCTTTTATTATTCTCGCATACTCGAAGCTGTGCGGCACTAGGGAATGATAATTAAATAATTTATATGACTTACGTAAATTGTTTGTAACGCCGCCCTCTGGGCGGTAATTTACCACCCAGAGGGCGTTACGTAAACTATGCGTAAGTCTTATAATTAGTAAAATAGCTTTTATAGCAACTGCCAAGGTAATTATGGAGCTAAAATATTTCTGAATTTGTAGGGAGATTTAGGCAATAAATTTTATCCTAAACCACCCCTTACATAGTCTCGATTCAGATTCACAACACCCAAACCCCCCACGATCGCACCGAATTTCCTAACTTCCATTTAATTTTGAAACACCTCATCGGAAAACATTTCAGTTAGCGTCCGTAGATATGGTAAAAATACCATGACATCTTCAGGAGGTAAGCGGTCGTGGATTTCCCACAACAAAACTAGCAGCATATCCTGCACTAATTTCCAACTTACGTGCAGTCTGGGATATAACATCACGCAGAGGGGAAATAGTTCTTGCTGTGCTGGCCGAATGCTATCTTCTAGGGCACACAAACATAAGTAGCTTTGAAAAATTTCTACATCCCGAATGCTAGAAAGTTTTACCATTGTATCGCTCAGATAGCCGCTACTGCTGCGATAGCCTTGATGCTGAGAACTGACGCGATCCTGTACAACACTAGCAATCTGAGTCGTGTTTTGCAACAAATGCTGCACTGCTACCAAAGCTTTTGAGTTGCGATCGTGATTCCCTGCGGCTGCTTGGATTTCTCCGAACGGTATGTGCAGGTAATCATCGATAATTTTTAAGTAAGGTACTAACTGCAATTGCTCTGTCTGGGAAAGACTTTCTAATAAGAATTGCCCCAGATAATGAAACTCCATCGTGACAAATCCCAGGACTAGCGGATCTGCGTGGGAGTATTTGCTTCGTATTTCAATTATATCTCTGCCCACTACTACTGATAGGCGAGCAGGAGATTCTTCTTCTGCATAGGCATCAATTGCTTTGGCGTATAATTTACGAGCATCGGCAATAATTTGGGAAGGATTAATTAAGTCGGGACTGATGGCGTGACGTTCTATATCTTGACCTAGAAGAGTTTGCACTTTACCCCAAGCTATGTCGCTGGCTACTTTTAGGGTATCCGTCAGCTTGTCAACTATTCTAGCCCGATTTCCCTCAAATTCCGGTAATTGCTGAGTTTGAGGAGCTTTGAGCTGCGATCGCTTCTCGTGAGAGGCAACTGTAGTGTAATATTTTTTGGCCCAGTTAACTGCTATGGAAGAAACGTTCGACTCAGAGGATTGGTCGTTGGCAGTTATTTCGGGACGGTTGATGAGTTGAGGATGCGGTACTAAAGTTGTTATTAGCTCCCTATCTACATCATCTTTAGGTACGGATAATTTAGATTGTGAGATGTTAGTCATTAAAACCCTCGATTTTTTGTGTAAAGGAAATCCTCGACCGACTAGCTCACCCTTTAAGTTTCTTAACTTCTATTGTTTCACATTTCTTTAAGAATTTTCACCCGCCATCTTGCTACAAGTCATCGGCCATTTGGCTTATCATCGGCCATTTGGCTTATCATCTGCCATTTGGCTTAAGTGTGAATGTATTTGAAAATACAAAAAATTCTTACCTCTGCACCCTTCCGAATCTATTTACAAGTCTGAAACCGGGTTGAAGCAAACTTTGTCACTTACTCTAAGTTATAATTTTTATATCCAGCAATATCTTAAGCAAGATATTAGGATCGGATAGTTTTGGGAGATGTGTGCGTTATCGGCTGAAGATTGGAAGCCAAATTAGTAGGACTTGCTGAAATTTTTGGTAGGCAATTAAAGTTTATCGACTCGTATACTTTATAAAAGTTAACACAACTGCGGCTCAATTGTAAATAAAAAATAAAAGTTATATTTTGAGAAAAATTCTATAATAAATACCTCTGAAGATAGATCCACTGATGCGTTATATCTGAATTACTTCTAACTAATCGTAAAAGCATATCTTCAGGCTAACATCTTCAATGTCTACCTCCCACAAGGATAATTTCCTCTGAGTGAGAGTAAAAAGTCCGCCAGCTACCTCCCTAATTGCTAAGCTTCTTGTACCATTAACAAAGCGAGCGAGAGGGAGTGGTAAAGATGAGTGTGAGTAGGAATACTAAAAGCAATATTAGATTCGGGACTGACGGGTGGCGGGGGATTATTGCCGAGGACTTTACCTTCGCCAACGTGCGGAAGGTGACGCGGGCGATCGCCAGCTATCTAGAAAGTGCTTATACTAAAGATCGCCCAGTTTTAATCGGCTACGATACCCGCTTTCTTGCTGACCAGTTTGCTCGCACTGCCGCTGAAGTCCTAGCAGAGTTAGGATGGAATATCAAGGTGGCGGAGCGAGATTGTCCTACGCCAGTCATTGCTTACAGCGCCAAATATTTAAACTCTGCTGGGGCCTTAATGTTCACGGCAAGTCATAACCCTGCACCCTACTGTGGTATTAAGTATATTCCTGACTACGCAGGCCCCGCGACACCAGAAATTACCGATACGATTTCGGTGCATATTGCGGAGGCTGCTGATGGAGAGCCTTTAGGCAAAATTAGCGATAAAATCTCTACCTTTGACCCGAAACCAGATTATTTAAAATTTCTTTACACGCTGATAGATATAGAGCAAATTCGTTCTGCTAACTTGAAAGTGAAGTATGATGCTCTCTACTCAACTTCTCGCGGTTATTTGGATACAGTTTTGGAACACTGCGGGTGTGAAATCGAGACTTTCCATTGCTGGCGAGATGTGCTATTTGGCGGTGGGATGCCGGAAGCAAAGGGAGAGCAATTAGAATGCTTAGTAGAGGCTGTAAAGAAAGATGCAGCGGATTTGGGTTTGGCGACAGATGGAGATAGCGATCGCTTTGGTATAGTTGATGAGAAGGGAAATATCCTCGCTCCGAACTCAGTATTACTGCTACTAGCACGGCACTTAATTAAGAATAGGGGCAAAACGGGCGCGATCGTTCGTACAGTTGCAACTACCCACCTGCTAGACAATTTCGCTGCTAAGTACGATTTAGAAATTTACGAAACGCCAGTAGGTTTCAAATACATCGGCGCTAAAATGCGGGAAACAGCCGTACTCATTGGCGGCGAAGAATCTGGAGGTTTGAGCGTATTGGGTCATATTCCTGAGAAAGATGGCATCTTAGCTGGTATGCTGGTAGCAGAAGCGATCGCGATCGAAGGCAAACCCTTATCTCAGCTAGTAGAAGAAGCTGTCACAGAAGCAGGTGGCCCCTTATACGAAAAGCGGATCGATTTTCACCTCAATGACGCTTACAAAGCCGCAATTATCCAATACTTCACACGCAATCCCCCGACAGACATCGCCGGAGTTAAAGTTAAAAAAGTAGGATATAAAGACGGGATTAAACTGTATTTGGAAGATGGCGGGTGGGTGCTGATGCGCCCTTCCGGGACTGAACCTCTCTGGCGAGTTTATCTAGAAACCGAATCTGTGGAAAAACAAGCGCAAATTGTCCAAGAGATAGAAAATATTATCAACCAATTAGAACCAACATGAGTTTTGAGATCGAGTTATGAGTCCTGTAATTCTAAGTGTAAGATAAGTTTTTAGTATCAACTCAAAGCTGTAGAATATTCCAATTTACAAAGCAAGATCAAAACTCAAACTTCAAAACTTTATTAACCCTTTTTTATGAAAACTATTCCCCATCTTCTCATTAGTGTAGTTGTAGCTACCTCAGTAAGCGCGATCGCAATTTTATCAGTGCAGAATGCCACCCCAGTATCCTTAAACTTCCTCTTTTTCCAATCAATTGAAATTCCGGTAGGAGTAGTATTAGCTTTGAGCGCGACAGCAGGAATATTAGGCGGCGCAATCCTCCAACCTATGTGGAGCATCCCTGGGGGGAGCGGGGGAGCAGGGGGGCAGGGGAGCAGGGGAGCAGGGGAGCGGGGGAGATGGGGATAGGGGTAATTAGCAATTAGCCATTAGCAATTAGCCATTAGCAATTAGCAATTAGCAGTTACCCATTAGCAATTAGCCATTAGCCATTAGCAATTAGCCATTAGCCATATTAGCAGGCAACTTGACACTAAAAGTAGAGCCGATACCAATCTGACTTTCAACTGCAATTTTGCCCCCCATCATCTGACAAAAGCAGTGGCTAATTGCTAATCCTAAACCAGTGCCGCCGTATTTACGAGTAGTAGAAGCATCTCCTTGAGTAAAAGGTTGGAAAATCTGCTGCAATTGTTCAGAAGTCATGCCGATACCAGTGTCAGTACAATTAAAAATCAAACATTCAAAATTAGAAATTGCGGATGAATTATTATTATTGATATTCGATTGATTATCTATTATTACTTCTGCTGTCGTCATACTTTCTTCCGCATCAATAGCCGCTATTTCCCTACTCACTGCTAGAGTAATCTTGCCATTGTGGGTAAACTTGGCAGCGTTGCTCAGTAAGTTTAATAAAATTTGGCGTACTTTGGTAATATCAGCGTGCATTGTGTCGATATCGCTGTTTTTTATCACCTCTAAAATATTTCCATTTTTCTCGGCTAGCGGTTTAGCAGTAGCAGCAACATCATCAATTAAATCATCGACACTAAAAGTTTCTAAGTAAAGATCCATGCGACCGGCTTCTATTTTAGAAATATCAAGAATGTCGTTGATTAGTGAGAGTAAATGTTTACCAGAAATGTGGATTTTATGGAGATCGGGGGTGAGTTCTTGGTAGCCTAAATCTTCCGTTTCCTCTTGGAGCATTTCGCTATAACCGATGATTGCATTTAGGGGGGTTCGTAGTTCGTGGCTCATGTTGGCGAGAAAGGAACTCTTTGCCATCGAAGCTGCTTCCGCTGCTTCTTTTGCTAACTGCAAAACTGACTCAAAGTGTTTGCGATCGCTAATATCTTCAATACTGCCTTCGTAATAAAGCACGTTCCCATCTCGATCTAAGACCGATCGCACATTCTCCGAAATCCAAATAATACTACCATCAGCACGGTAAACCTGAGACTCAAACCCTGATACTGCACCTCTTTGGATTATTAGCCGGGTGAGTTCATCTCGTCTGTGGGGATCTACATAAACTTGGCTTTTGATGTCGCTGACAAGCTCTCGCAGTTCCTCTGGGGAAGAATAACCGTAAATCCTGGCGAGAGCAGGATTTGCGCTCAGAAAGTGTCCTTCTAAACTCGTTTGAAATAGACCTTCGGCTGTGTTCTCAAAAATACTGCGATATTTTTCTTCAGCACTGCGAAGAGCGGTTTCGGTACGCAGGCGATCGCTAGCTTCGATCGCTAAAGATACTAAATCTGCAATAGAAGCCGCAAAATTTTGCTCTTCCTGCGTCCAATATCGGGTTTGTTCCACTTCTTCCAAACAGAGAACTCCCATTACCACACCACCAACTCGGATCGGTGCGTCAAGCATAGAAGCAGTACCAGTAATCGCAAAGTAAGAATTAGCAAAATCCTTAGTCCGGCGATCGCTGAAGGGATCTCCGGGTGCAATTATCCGATCTTCTTCCAAAGCTTGAAAATATGCCGGGTTATCCGCTGCTACTAATGGCTCGCCGGACTTATGTAAGCCACTGCTGCGCTCAAATCGGTCAAAACATTCCATCTGCGATCGGCTTTCATTGTACAGCCATACGCTTGCTAGTTCGAGTTCAAGAGTGCAGGCAGTAGTTTCGGTAATTTCTTTGATAGCAGCATTCAAATCTCCTCGGTATAAAGCTTTATTTCGTGCTAGTTCTACCAAGGCCGAGTTTTGCCGGAGTAACTGTTTTTCTGTCTGTTGTCGTGCTGATTCTGCCAGTTTGCGATCGCTGATATCCCGCGCTACCCAAATTACTGATTCCTGTGAAAGTGGGGAAATACTAGCTGCAAACCAGACTTCGCGATCGCCGATCGTCAAGTTGTACTCAACATTGACAGTCTGCTGAGAATCTAAGCTATTCTGGATATAGCCGACAAAAGTATCAGCAAGTGCTGGTGGAAAAACTTCACCAATCGTTTTATCAACTAAATCTTCCATCGGTTTGTACGTCAGTGCTTGATTTGTCGGCGCGATTTTTAAATAGCGGCCATTCCTATCCAAAACTAGAATTAATTCGCTCATCCCTGCAAACAGCGCCCGCAGTTCCGCTTCCGCAGATTGGAGTTTAGCTGTACGTTCTATAACTCGCTGTTCTAGATCTACATTTGTCGCTTCCATAGCTGCAAATGACGAGCGTAACTGTTTAGCCATCAAGTTGAAAGACTCAGCTAATATCCCCAGTTCTTCAGCAATTGGCACCTCAACCTTTTGGTTTAATTCCCCCTGTGCCATTGCTTTTGTGGCTGCACTTAAGCGTCGAATTGGGTTAGTAATCCAGCGGGAAGTGTAAATTGAAAGCACGATTGCCACCGCCAAAGCTGCCACACAGAACAAGAAAGTAGTACGGTTATTAGCATTGATGCCGTCCATAAAATCGGCTTCGGGAATTGCCACGACGATCAGCCAATCAATTCCTTTACCATCAGCTAGGGGAGCCACAGTTAAAAATTGATTGCGAGAGTCAACATTAAATGTTATATGAATCGGTTCCTGAATCCGGTCTAAATTGCCAAATTGTTGATACAGAGACTCCGCCGCTGAACGAATCAATAGGTTATTACTGTTAGTTGCTTTTAAGCGTTTTTGTCCCTCAGCAGTCTTGACAAAAGGCAACTCTGTTGTCGAACTAGCAACAATATCACCACTGCGCTCGATAATAAAAGCTTGTCCCGATTTGCCAATTTTTAAGCCTCTGAGAAAATTGCTAATTTGCTCTAAGGTTAAGTCGATTGCCAGCACACCTTGCAATTCGTCATTTTTATTGTAGATTGGGGTGGCTGGCGTGATCCCCAGAACAGGCATCGCGGTAAATTGATAGATAGGCGACCAAGTAGATTGACGCGATCGCACGGCAGCTTTGTACCAAGGCCGAGTCCGAGGATCGTAATTGTCTGTTTTCACCAACTCAACGCGATTTCCTTGACTATCGAGGCGGTAAATTTTCCTGGCAAAATCTGTAGACTCGTCTTTAATATAGACAAGAGGAGGATTTTCTCTCTTAAGCAGTAGAAATTCGCCCGAAACACTACCATAATAGATCGTGGTCACGCGATCGCTCACTTGAGTCTGATGCCAGAAATAGCGTTCTAAGCTAGGAAAATCTTCTGGATCTAAATTTCCGGCTCGAATTGCCGCCGTATTCAATTCCAGAAATAAGTTAGATGCGTCTGCAAAGCTTTGAAAATGCTCTTGAGTGCGACCAGTAACTTCTAAACTCAAATTGGCCGCTAAATCATTAACTGCCTTCTGTCCGTTGCGAAAAGACAGCCATCCCGTCAACCCTACTGCTGCCGAGATTTGCAGCACTAGGGGCACTAAGAACACAAGACGCAGCGGCACCTTGAGCGATTTAGAAGAAATCCGACTGGTTAGAGCTTTCAAGAACATTTGTTTACAAATACCTACCGGCTTCTATATCACATTATTGCTCAGCATCAGGTTCCCATGTCAAACAATTAAAATTTGCGGTCTGTGTCAGCTTAGGTAACGCAACTTGCACGTTTTGGAGATAGCACTATCTCTCATTGTTGAGAGCGGTCAAAACTTACTTTTTCAATAGGATTTTTAATGAAGTCCAAAAATAATTTACCCACATCTGTAATGCGATCAACTTTAGCGGATTTACTGCTATTATCGCAATAATATTTACCCTCTTTGATAAATTTATCAATATTTTCAACTCGCTTGAAAACCACTATATTTGTATCTTTATAAGGATCTCGATAGCCTAAATCCATCAAATTTGTAGAAGGCAGTGGAATAGGATTGGGAAACTGTCTTTCGTATTCTTTATTCTTTTCTTTGGCTACATATACCTCTTTCAAATATATTAAACCTTTGGCTTGTAAATCTTGTAGTACCTGATTATAAAAAGGGCGTTTTACCTCAAGACCTTCTTCAATAACTTGTATGTCATTAGCATTATATTCCTGTAAATACCTGAGTAACATTAAATGCCAACTTGTAAATTCATCTAGCCAATTTAGAAACATTCTCTGTATATCTGCCTCCGGTGCATTTGGTAGTCCAGCATTTAAAACTGTGTTCCTCAATGCAGCTAATTCCTGTTCTTGGTGGTGACGCATTGCCATCTCAAAAGCCGATATTAATGTAGTCTGAAAGCTAGGACTGTTTACAGGAAAATTTTCGATTTTAGCGTTTATTTCGCTTTTTGAATCTGCCATATCGATTCCTCAAAGTGATTCAGGGTTGTGGACGCATCCATCAAACTTAATTTAACTTAACTCTTCTTTTATTGCCATTGCTGGATTTTCGTAGCGATCGCCCTCCCTTCCCTCATCCATTCAATCCAACTCAAGCGCCACTCTGGCACAAGCTATATTAAAATCTATAGTTCCACAAGCGCCACGCCTTCCAACCAGCTAAACGCCCCCAAACTAACATCGTAGTAAATCAAAAAATGACAGTCAGAGTTCGCATCGCCCCCTCTCCCACCGGCAATCTACACATCGGTACCGCCAGAACCGCCGTATTTAACTGGCTATACGCCCGCAACACTGGCGGTAAATTCATCCTGCGGATAGAAGACACAGACTTAGAGCGATCGCGCCCAGAATACACCGAGAACATCCAAACAGGCCTCACCTGGCTCGGCCTCACCTGGGATGAAGGCCCCAGTTTCCAATCCCAGCGTCTAGACTTATACCGTCAAGCAGTCCAAACCCTCTTAGACAAAGGACTGGCCTACCGCTGCTACACCAGCGCCGCAGAACTCGACCAAATGCGGGAAGAACAGAAAGCTAAAAAACAAGCCCCCCGCTACGACAATCGCCACCGTCACCTAACCCCCGAACAGCAAAGCGCCTTTGAAGCCGAAGGCAGACAACCCGTAATCCGCTTCATCATCGACGACGATCGCACCATATCCTGGCATGACATGGTACGCGGAACCGTCACCTGGAAAGGCAGCGACCTCGGCGGCGACATGGTAATCGCTAGAGCTTCCAGCGGCGGTAACATCGGTCAACCCCTTTACAACCTCGCCGTTGTCGTCGATGACATCGACATGAACATCACCCACGTCATCCGAGGCGAAGATCACATCGGCAATACTCCCAAACAAATTTTGCTCTATGAAGCCTTGGGAACCGCACTCCCCGAATTTGCCCACACGCCCCTAATTTTAAATAAAGAAGGACAAAAACTTTCTAAACGCGACGGCGTAACCTCTATTTCCGACTTTAAAGACATGGGTTACATCCCAGAAGCATTAGTCAATTACATGACGCTTCTAGGTTGGACACCCCCCGATTCCACCCAAGAAATCTTTACACTCTCAGAAGCAGCTCAACATTTTAGCTGCGATCGCGTCAACAAAGCAGGGGCGAAATTTGACTGGGACAAGCTCAACTGGCTCAACAGTCAATATCTACACAAAATGGCAGTGCCGCAACTGACAAATTTATTGATACCCTATTGGCAGTCAGCGGGGTATGACTTCGATCCAGTGAGCGATCGCCCTTGGCTCGAACAAATTACCGCTCTGATTGGCCCTAGTCTCGTCCGTCTCAAAGATGCCGTCGATATGAGCAAATTATTCTTTACCCCAACCTTGGAGTACGAAGAAGAAGCCACTGCTCAATTGCAGCAACCAGACGCAGCAGACGCATTGCAAGCGATTTTAGAAGCACTATCAAGCTGTCCGCAGTTAACATCAGCCCAAGCTCAAGAAATTACCAAAAAGGTGAGCAAAGAGAAAAACCTCAAAAAAGGGCTAATCATGCGAACTCTCCGGGCAGCTTTGACAGGGGCAATGCACGGCCCCGACCTGATAGAATCGTGGGTAATCCTTCACCAACGGGAAATGGATATCACCCGCTTGCAAGAGGGCATTAAAAGTTAAATTTTCAAGAGGCTGGTGTCGTGGCTGAAATTCCTAACCCAGAAAAACCGGAAACAGAAGTAGTTGCCGAAACTGCTACTCCCGAACAACCAGAAACAGAAGTAGTTGTCCTAACTGCTAGTCCAGAACAACCAGCAGAAGTAGTTGCCGAAACTCCTACTTCAGAACAACCAACAGAAGTTACAGCCGAAACTGCTAGCCCAGAACCGCCAGCAGTAAATTACCTCCAAACACCTGCGGCAAATCCGTTTGAAACGATTGCCAGTGCTGAAATAACTACCCCAAATCAACCTGAACAACCTGTTATAGTAGCAAAAATGTCAACCTCAAATCCACCTGAAACTGTTATCATCGTCGAAGATACTGCCGCAGACAAATCAACAACCCAGTCAACAAGCCAGTCGCAGCAGATTAAAGAACAAATCCTCTCAATTTTGTCCCACCTCCCAGATTACATCAGCGGCTTTTATCAAGAGTACAAAAGCCAGCTCACTCTTCTAGGTTTGATAATAGCCTCAATTATCGCCTTCAAAATATTTCTGGGCGTAGTGGACGCGCTAAACGATATCCCCTTCCTAGAGCCAACTTTTGAGCTAATTGGAATTGGATACTCAAGCTGGTTTATCTACCGCTATTTACTGAAGTCCTCCAATCGCCAAGAATTATCTCAAAACATCCAAATTCTCAAAGAACAAGTTTTAGGACGAAAATCCTAAATAGTTAACGGTTAACGGTTAACTGTTAACTGTTAACCGTTAACAAATACCTAATTGCTGCTACATCCCACCCATGACCAATCGGAAAAGACACAAAGGAGTATTAGTTTTAGCACTAGCAATAGCTGTGTTTATTCTGCTGAACAATGTCTTAGCGATCGCTCAAGAAAAGAACTCAACACCTATCTTTGAAGATGTCACTCTCAGCCTAGATTTTTCTCCAGATCCGATGACAATTAGAGGTCTTAGCGGTGGATTTGTAGTAGCTCAAGAAACAGCAGGCCGACAAGAAACCGTTACAGGGCCTTGCATTGGTTTTATAGATGGAAAGCCAGACCATAAGTTAGTTTTAAGGAATTTTTTCGAGTATCTGAGCATTCAAGTGAAAAGTTCTGAAGATACCACCTTAATAGTACGCGGGCCTGGTGGAACTTGGTGCAATGATGACTATGAAGGCAAAAACCCTGGTCTTGTCGGTCAATGGCTTTCTGGTAATTATGATATTTGGGTTGGTTCTTATGAAAGACATAAATATTCTCCTTACATCATCAGAATTTCTCAGAAGAATATGCAGTAGCAATGCTATTAGTTCGTCAAAAAACCCGGTTTCTTTGGTTGGGTGCGTAAGTCCTGATTAGCAACTATCCCAACAAATTTCCTACTTAGTAATAATCTCAGTAACTACCTGGCCACCATTTGCATCCCCTTGCACAACCACAGTTTCATTTTTAAGTTGTCCCGCAGCCTTGGGCCCAGTCAAATTAAACTCAGGGTCTAATTGACGATAAACCACATTTCCTATAGCATCAAAAGTCTGAGTTTTTAAATACCAAATAAAATTATCTGTATTCAATTGAGCATTACGTTTCTCCCCAATTCCAACAACATTGCCAGTTAAATAAAAGACATCTTTTTCTAAATCTCCCCGACCTTGATTCCCCCTCATCGTCACTTTTTCTTTGAGTTGAATAACAGTCACAGGCCCCGGCGAAACCACAAGTTCAGCGGGAAAATTCCAACTCATAATATTACTAGATATCTGCAACGGCGGGTCTGAAGGCAGTAATTGAGCATTTTTTGTCAAGTTAGCAATTTTGAGTTTTAAATCAACATCAGCTTGGTCAGCATAAGCTCGATCTGTAATTATTTTATTTTTGTAGCGATCGATTTGTACTGGGCGATCCCCGATCATCTTTTGCCGATCTAACAGCCAAATTAAATGCTCAGTTCGTAACTGTAAAACAGGATCTTTAATATTAGCAACCACAGACCCGAATAACTCCATCCGCTTAGCGCGACTAAAAACTCGCGCCTCCTTAGCTGAAGCTATTGCCTGTTTATGATCTCCCGTTAAATTATTACGAACAATCAGTAAATCTTCCTTTGGTCGCCACTCTAACTCATTCCCCCGTAGCACTATACCATTGCGGGGATCGGTAGCTACAATCTTGCCTTTAAGTATAATTTGATTGCTATCTTGGCGTACCTCGCCAGTCTGAGCCTCAATTTGATAAACTTCTTTGCCATCTTGAAAGAGTTTACCAGTGGGATTTTTAACATTAACTACTTTTTGGTCTTTACTGTAAGTAGCTTGCTGGGATTTTACCGTCCATAGTCGTTCCCCTTTTTCATTAGCCTGTTCGAGAGTAACATCGCTCAAAGTTAACGTGCTATTTAACTTTTCAGCAGAAGTAATATCTTCGGCTAATTTGTTTTTCTGGGTTGCTTCTTCAGTTCCACAAGCGACTATTCCCAAAAGCAAAGTAACTAAAGCTAGTGGTAGTGTTCTGGGAAATTTTGAACTTGGGATTTTAGATTTTGGATGAATCATTGTTAATTGGTAGTTGCTAGTGGTTAGTCGTTAATTGTTAGTTGTTAAGTTGTCTTTTCCACTAACTACTAACCACTAACCACTAACAATTATTATCTATCTTCATGATCGTCCATCAAGCTAATGCCAGACAAGGGACGATAAGCATAATTCGGGCGATTAGTTTTTTGGATATCTTCCTTAATCGATTCCAAATCAATATAGCGGTCTGCTACATTAATTAAACTGTCGCTCGTCATCGATCGCAAACTCACTACCTCAACTCTGACTCCGCGATAGCTGACAGCATCCACAGCATAAGCTAGATCCCCGTCACCGCTGACTAAAACTGCTGTATCGTAAGAACCCACCAAAGCCATCATATCTACAGCAATTTCTACATCCAAGTTAGCTTTTTTTGAGCCGTCTGGAAGTTGCACTAAATCCTTAGAAATCACGCGATATCCATTGCGGCGCATCCACAGTAAAAATCCTTGCTGTTTCTCATTTGTGCGGTCTACACCTGTGTAGAAAAAAGAGCGCAACAACCGCGAACCAGCAGTTAAACGGCACAACAGCTTAGTGTAATCGATTTCAATTCCTAATTGTAAAGCAGCATAAAATAGGTTAGAGCCATCGATAAAAATTGCTACTCGACCTCTATTTTCTAGAACCTGTTCTGGAGTGAAAAGGTCGTGATTGTCTAGTTTACTCAACATGATTATATGCCTCAATTTTTATGAAAGATTTAGGTAAGAGAGTGATTGGTAATGGTAATGATGATGACGTTACTCACACCGATGATAGATCCCAACTATGAAGAAACTGATTGTAAGACTTCAATGCGTTTAAAAACTGGCTGAGGTTGCCTTAAAGCTTGATTTGCTGGCAAAGCACCCCAGATAGCTTGGGTCGCAAAGGTTGCTGAATTATTAATTGCAACCTGGTCGTTAAAATCAATTGCAAAACCTAGCTGCTGATAGATAGCACTGCTGATATTGGGAATAATGGGTGATAAAAGGTAAGCTGCTAGTCTAACAGATTCCAAAACAGGATAGAGAACTTTTTCAACTGCTTCTAGTTTTCCTTGTTTGTACAGGCTCCAAGGTGCGCTAAAGTCAATAAACTTGTTCCCAGCTTGCACTAAAGCAAGTATGGCTTCGCAAGCTTGACTAAAGGCTAAATTTTCGTAAGCTTGAGCTGTGCGATCGCTCAAAGTTAGACCTATTTCCTTGAGTGGATTATCTGGTGCAATATCTTCAGCATTAACATTCGGAATCAGGCCGCCGCAATATTTGTGAGCCATGCTCAAGGTACGGTTGACCAAATTACCCAAGTCATTTGCCAAATCTGCATTCAAAGTGTCAATAAACCGAGCTTCATTAAAATCACCATCCTCTCCAAATTCAATTTCTTTTAGAAAGTAATAGCGGACTGCATCTGAACCATACTGATTGACTAATGCCACAGGATCGATGATGTTACCATCAGTTTTCCCCATTTTTCTACCATCTTTGGTCAAAAATCCGTGTCCGAATATACGACCAGGCATTGGTAAATTTGCGGACATCAGCATTGCTGGCCAGTAAACTGCATGAAAGCGCAGAATATCTTTGCCAATTAGGTGCAGATCGATCGGCCACCATTTTGATAGAGCATTCTCTAAGGTAGGTTCGCTATCAGGATCGAGCAGAGCCGTAATATACCCCAAGAGCGCATCAAACCAAACATATATAGTATGGCGATCGTCGGCAGGAACGGGTAAACCCCAGTCAAGATTTATCCTAGAAATTGAAAAGTCTTGCAATCCCGTGCTGACAAATTTCAGCACTTCGTTGCGTCGGCTTTTGGGTTGGATGAAGTCTGGTCGCTGTTCGTAAAGCTCTTGAAGTTGAGCTTGATAGCGGGAAAGGCGGAAGAAGTAATTTTCCTCGTCGCGCCACTCGACTTCTTTGCTGGTATGGATAGGACACCTTTTACCAGGAAGTAGGTCGCGTTCTTCTTTGAACTCTTCGCAAGAGACGCAATACCATCCCTGTTGCTGGCTCAAATAGATGTCGCCTGCTTCCCAAACACGCTGGAAAAATTCTTTAACTATGAACTGATGGCGGGGCGCTGTAGTGCGGCTAAAGCGGTTATATTGGATATTTAGCTGCTCCCACAGAGACTCGAAGCCAGCGGCAATTAGGTCGCAGTGAGCTTGAGGCGATCGCCCCACACTCTCAGCCGTGCGCTGAATCTTCTGACCATGTTCGTCTGTTCCCGTAATCAGCAAAACAGATTTTCCCCGCAGTCGCTCAAACCTAGCTGCTGCATCCGCTGCCATCGTTGTATAAGCGCTGCCAACGTGAGGTAAATCATTTACATAGTAAAGAGGTGTTGTTAAAGCAAAGGTGTCTTTAGTTATATCGGTCGATTTCATTGAATGCTAAAGAAGTTTCCTAAATCTCGTTTGGATCATAACTCACTATTTCCATTATACTCTAGTTGTTTTTTGTACCAGGTTGGCTGAAATTCAGAAAAAATACCCAAACCCTGTTTTTACAAAAAGATAATTATCTCTAATTTCAACTTTAATGTTTGTTCAATCTTTTTGGCTAATTCTAAAACAAATTTTAAGATTCTCGCTTCAGTGGGTCTTCGAGACTCTTGAAGTCAACCCAGGGATATTGCCTCTAGTCTTCCTCAGTGCTGAGCAATTTCTTGATCCTGAATGCTGTTTGAGTCAGTCAGCAAATAAATGCGGAATACAGCGATATAGCAACCTTCTTGGTAGTTAGGACATTCTAGTTTCCTCAAACCCTTAATTCTATTCCCTTCTCCCCCATCCTCCCCATCTCCCCCATCCTCCCCATCCCCTCCTCTCTTCCCCTAGCCCCTAGCCCCTAGCCCCTCTTATTCCCCCAGATTTCTACTTTATGACTGAGACAAGATTTGGTAAAGTAATGTTAACCTGCATGGGGATCGGATAAATCCTTATAGCGCCAGAACTGCCTTTTACCCATGTTTTTAGATAGCACGTTGCAAATTTCGCACTGGTTATTGGCTGCGTTGGGAACCCAGAGGTTTCTGTACCACGAAGACCGCATTCCGCGATCTGGTGCAGTATTGGTAGTGAGCAACCACCGTAGTTTCCTTGACCCAGTGCTGCTGACGGCCGCGATCGGTCGTCCGATTCGCTTTGCTTGCCATCACTACATGGGTCAAGTCCCGGTGATGAGGGAGGTGGTGACAACATTTGGGGCTTTCCCTTTGGAGGAGCCAACCCATCGCCAGCAGCATTTTTTTAAACAAGCTACAACTCTGCTGCAAGCTGGGGAGATGGTGGGGGTGTTTCCAGAGGGAGCAGAGCCGATGGTGAAATTTACCCCGCCAAATAAATTAGGCAAGTTTCAGCGAGGATTTGCTCACTTAGCACTGCGGGCTCCGGTGCAGGATTTGGCAGTTTTGCCAGTGGCGATCGCTTCTTACCAAGAGCAGTCTATCCGCTCAACAGTACCGCTGAGGCTTTTGAGCCTGTTCGATCCTTCAGAACCCCTGTTTAATCAATCAGGCTGGCATCCACTGATAATTTACCAGCGAACTAACGTTTTAATCGGTCGGCCTTACTGGATCACCCCTTCTGTGCAGCAGCAATACCAGGGAAAACAGGCGAAAAAAGTTGTTACTGAACTAACAGAACACTGTCAAGGAGAAATAGCACACTTACTAAGCAGAGGTTGTTTGTAAATGGCTAATTGCTAATGGCTAATTGCTAATTGCTAATGGCTAATTGCTAATTGCTAATGGCTAATTGCTAATTGCTAATTGCTAATTGCTAATTGCTAATTACCCATCTTCCCCGCTCCCCTGCCCCCCATCTCCCCTGCCCCCCTGCTCCCCCGCTCCCCTGCTCCCCCGCTCCCCTGCCCCCCATCTCCCCTGCTCCCCTGCTCCCATCTCCCCCGCTCCTTCATTTGAGTTTAATCATGCTAGATGCGAAGAACCACATTCGTCTCCTTACGCCGAAACTGCCTAGAGTTGAGTATCCATTGTTTGTATTTCTGCCCGGAATGGATGGTAGCGGTCAATTGCTGCGATCGCAAATTCCCAAATTAGTAGAGGGCTTTGACATCCGTTGTCTAGCCATCCCCCCTACTGACATGGCGAGTTGGGACGTACTTGTGAGCGAGACCATAGCCTTGATTGAAGCAGAAAAGGCAGCGGGAAATCATCGGTCTGTTTACCTGTGTGGTGAGTCATTTGGGGGGTGCTTGGCGATGAAAGTCATATTAGAGGCTCCTCACCTTTTTGAGCGGCTAATTTTAGTTAATCCCGCGTCTTCATTTAGACAGCAGCCTTGGATGGAGTGGGGCTCGTACCTGACCCAGTGGTTGCCCGCAAACATTTATCCTTTATCGATATTAGGGCTGCTGCCAGTTTTAGCATCTTTAGGAAAGATTGGGAGGAGCGAGCGCCAAGCCTTGCTAGAAGCGATGCAGGCAGTGCCTCAGAGAACGACTATTTGGCGACTGGCTTTAGTGCGATCGTTCGATGTAGGGGAAAACCAGTTACGTAGTATTAAACAACCAACGCTGGTAATTGCTAGCGGAGCCGACCGACTTTTGCCATCTTTAGCAGAAGCGAAACTTTTAGTCAAACGAATACCAAATGCCGAGATGATCGTGCTGCCAATGAGCGGACACGCCTGCTTGCTGGAAACCGACGTTGACCTCTACGCCATTATTAAAGAACACAATTTGCTGTTACAGCGGGACGAAGAACAACTGGCAGCAGTTGGTAGTTGAAGGAAGAAGGAAGAGGGAAGAAGGAAGGAAAAAGAATTTTGAATTGTCTTCTACTCAAGACTTAAAACTTCAAACTCAAAACTTTTATCTTCTCCTTCCCCTGGTGCTAATTTCGTTTCAGCCACTTTTGAGCGTTGAGCCGCTGGACAACGCCGAACACCATCAAGTCCAACGTAATCTTACGTTCGTCAATTAAGAAAGGTTCCAAGGTACTGGTTTTAGTGCCGTTTTCCGCACAAGAAAAAGCTCTTTGAGCTTGGATATCTTCTTTAGGGAAATAGAGATTGAATTGCCGCTGACCTCCTTGGAACTTGCCAATAATTTGCCAGCATTCTTCTGCTGCATTCAAACCTGCGATCGCAAATTTTTGCTTAGCGAAAGTCAGGTCTAAATCCTTAACTCCCTGTTTGTCCAAAGCGGTCTGTAAAGCTGGCAAATAGTCTTGCTGAATAAAATCTGCAAAAGGCTTATCTTCCAAAGCAGGAGCCTTCTCCTTCTTCGGAGGCTTAGCTGCGGCGGCTTTATCAGCCGCAGGTTTAGCGGCTGGCTTTTTCGCCTCTGTATTTTTCGCCTCTGGCTGAGGCTTGTCGGTACTGGGAATGTCACTTGTCTCTGGTTGGTCAGAACTCGGAGCGTGTTCTTGAGCAATTTCAGGAGTCCCCGCTTCCCCAGCGTTAGGATTTTTTACTTCTTCTGCCATTGATGCTACCTATCAAAGAATTCCGTTTTCAACAATAATTCTGGGTTCTCTTTTGCAGAGGTACGAGCGATCGCACCTCTACATTTTAAAGCTGCTTGGGCTATTTTAAATCTCAGCTACAGCGCGTTCAATCAAGCGGCGAGCAAGAGTTTGGACACCAGTGTGTTCGTAGTAGTTAGTAGTCATATCCAGGAAAGCACCCACATAGTCTACCTTGTCATCAGAAATTTCTACAAAAGTCTGCAAATGACCGAGTACGTTTTGGGGAGTCAAACCGCGTTCGTTCACAAAATTGCTCATCCAGCCAGAAACCGAGGAGAAGCTTTCGCCAATAAAACCTAGCTTGCCTGCGGGAGAACCCCCTGGAATCATATCGCCCATTTGCTTAAAGGCTTGATTTTCTGCTAAATCCTTGGGTGAGAGCCTTTCAATCCAGGACTGAGTGGCCATGATAAAGTTGGGGCCTAGAGGAATTAAACCATCAAAGCAAACCAAAGCTGCCATTCGCATCAGAGACTCGCCACCGTAGTCACCTAAAGAGCCGACAAAATCGCCGATGCTATCGCCAGGGATGCCGTTAATTTGGCAGAAAGCCAAAAGTTCGGTGACTAATTTTAAGGATAGGTCAATAGTTTGGGCTTTTTCAGGTTTGGGGGTGAGGTTGCCAAGCAATCCCAAGAAAGGAACATTTTGGGAAACTTTATTTGCTAAGGCTGCTGCACCCAGCGCACTACCTGCACTGTCGATAGTTTGGTAGAGCCATAGAGCCCGTTGGTATCCCTGGGATTTGTCGTTATAAAGGTAGATGGCGCGATCGCCTATTTGCTGGATTAGTTCTTCGTCAGTTTCGCCTGTGACTGTGCGGATTGTGTTTTCAAAGCCAACTAAATTATCCCATTGACCAGGAACCACAAAGTCAAGCGCTCGCAGCGCTTTAACGGTCATGTTGTCTTTGGGAAGTTGATCTACTAATTCAAAGATGGTTTTGCTCATAACAGACAGGCTCCTTATTTTTGAGCGGATTTAACACTCTCACCCCACTCAGGCTGTGCCGCAAGTTCTGCCAAAGGGAAATGAGATTCTTGAGAGATAGGCGAACAAGGCGCAATGGCGCAAGCCTTAAAGCCTTTAGGCACTTGCCAGAAATCCAGGTTGTAATTACTTATGAAATGAATAGTAGATGAGTAAGCCTCAGAAGGCTCAGTTTCAAAGGGTTGGAGGTTTTGCCAACCTGTATCTCATTAGTGTGTCAATATCAAATGTAGAGACTGCGATCGCCCTTCTACAAGGTAGGCAGCCTTATTTGAGGTTGGCAAGGCCGCTGAGATTGAATTTTTCGAGCCAATCTTCGCGATCGCTAGCACTAAAAGAGGGAGTTTTGGACTGAACTTTCACCTGGTAGCGGTTGGCTACTAGGACAGCGGTAGTCGTAGATCCTTGTTTAACAGCAGGATAGCCGCCTATTTTCTGGGTACTCTTCTCAAATTTGGTTGCCGCACTGGGATTGCCAGCGATGTCATTAATAGACAGCATTGCCACATCTTTGCCACCTTGTTTCAACTTCGCTTCAGCAAAACCTGCTTTTTCCTGAGCGAAAGTGCGAGTGTAGCCACCGCCGTTAGGGGGGAAGAAGCGATTTAATTTGCCTCCAGCTACGGGTTTGTTGGGAAGTTTCTGGGCATTAGTTGTTTGAGTAGGTTGTTGGGCTTTTGTCTGCGTTGTTTTAGGTTTTTGGGTACTTTCTTGCTGAGCTTTGTCCCAGCGGGTGGGGGCTTTATCCCCGCACGCCGTCACAAACAGCATCATCGCGATTAGAAAGGGAGCTAGGATTCTACGCATAGGGGGGAATTTCATCGTTATTTCCTCAAGAATTGAGTTTATGGTAACAATTGTGACTTAATAGTTGCTTATCTGTCCTCTACAGCCGATTTCTAAGTCATTCCCAGCTAAGGGAGGAAGCTTAGTAGGCAACTTCACGGCAGTAAAGTTCGATTACGCAATTATTTCCCGTTTTGTTGGTGGGCGGCGACTCGGAGCTGGCGCGATCGCACAAGAGAGGATATTTTCTTTAGCTAAGGGCAAGATTAGCGGCGATCGACTCGTACCAAATCCGGGTTAGTCATCCCCTTTATTAGTAATAATCCGTCATTGCGAGCGAAGCGAAGCAATCGCAGAGGCTAGGCGATTGCTTCGCTTCGCTCGCAATGACAATAAAGGGGGTAGTAAAGCCGGATTTGTTATCAGAAGGGGAAAAGTCTGCTGGTATCGCGCCCTCTCAACTCGAAAACTTCCTCTACCTTAGCTTTCCAGAAAAAAATCCCCCGCTTGTAACAGAGGATTTTTTTCAAAAGATGAGTTAAAGCTGAGCGGATTTTAACTCTAAGATGCTTACGAGGATTATGCCTCGCTTTCTATGTAGATAAAAAGTAGACCCATAGCTACCAATGGAAAAAGCCAAGTGATTGCTGGAATCAAGATCCAAGGTAAGAAAGAAGCTGCGTAGGAACCTGTCATGTTTAATTCTCCAAATCTAAAGTATTACAGTCTGGGAACAGGGATATTACTTAGAAGTCAGTAAAAGCTCTCACTGCTCAAAATTCTTAACAAAAGTCGGGATTGGAGAGTAATAATTCCTGCCCCAACCCCACCATTGTGAGGCAAAGGGTTTAGTTAACCAAGCCCCGGAAGATGGCATCTACGCCCTTGAAATTTTCCAGAAGGAAGTAGGCTACGAAAGCGCCGGCTGCACCACCGATGAAAAACCCAGCGGTTAGTTGGCTCCAGCCTTCAGCATTTTTTAAGGCTTCAGGAGTTTGAGGATTAGCGCTTGGGTAGCCACTGTCCTCTTTGAAAGAGACTAAGCCGTAGGCAGACATACCGGCAGTGCCTAGCAGCACTAGGACGAGGGCTGTAATTAATCCGCCCAAATTAGCTGCTTCTGGATAATCCCGCAAAGGGCCGAAGACGATCTCCGGGCCCACGAGGAAGTAACCGTGTGCCAAACCAATCTCTAGACCCCGAACGATGGGGGAGAGATTTTTGCGGTAGGCGGGTAGGTTGCCGATGAAAGTTTTGGTGAAATCAGAAGCACTGATGGGGGTGGCTAGATGACCCACGAATGGATCGCCGTTAAAGGGTTTAATGAGCTCTGCGTCTCTGGGATCGGCCATACTTTTTTTTCCTCACTTATTCAAAATTGCGATCGCAACTTAAGGTCATATTTTAAGCAGGGAGGGGTTGCGTAATTGCAGAATTGGCTGCCAGCTTTAGAAAAGTTCACTTTTGGTTGTCAGCCACAGCATTTTTATGGTTTTGACGATACCAGGATGCGAGGCGGTCTGGCGACACTCCCAAGAAATAGGCAATTATGACGATCTGGTTAATGAGGGTGGTTTTGAGAATGCCGAGTTTTTGCCAGCGACGGGCGGAGGTGAGAACATGGAGGGGAGAGAGCGCAATTTTTCCTTGGTGCTGTAATCGTCGGATCAGTTCAAAGTCTTCCATTATTGGCTGGTTGGGAAAGCCGCCGAGTTGTTGAAAGGTAGTGGTTTTAAGAAAAATAGCTTGGTCGCCGTAGGGCATTTGGAAGTAGCGCGATCGCAGATTTACCATTTTTTCAACCAGTCGCAGACCCGGAGTTTTGCCATCTATTTTCAATTGGAAGGCCCCGGCAATGATTCCAGGTTGGGCTAGGATTTGTCTTACCCAAGTATCGAACCCAACAGGTAAAAGAGTATCGGCGTGGAGAAATAGTAGGATGTCGCCGTTAGCGGTGGCTGCACCGGCATTCATTTGAATGGCGCGGCCTACTGGGGCGGAGATAATTTTAACACCGGAGGCTGCCTCAATACTGCTGTCTGTGCTCCCGCCGTCTACGACGATGATTTCTATGTCAACTGCATTTTGAGCAGATTTGATGGTTTGCGCGATCGCTTTGGCTTCATTTAATACTGGGATGATGATAGAAATTTTTACAGGTGGTGAATCTGGCATGGCTCTCCCAGATGCTTGGAGTCAAGAGTAGTGGTTGATACAAATTTAGTGGATAACAAAGGCTGAAAACCTTGATGCGGCTAGATTATAACCTTGTATTATCGCTACAATTACGGTAGCGCCTCGATTTTGACATTATTTACAAAAATATTACTATAGATATAATGAAGATAGTAGGAAAGGTAAAGGTAAATTGATTCTTGATGAAGTTAAACGAATAGCTGTTTTTCAAGCGATTGCGAGAGTTAGAGAGCAAATCATTTGGAAACCTGGAAAAGCAACTCGTCATCTGAGCAAAAGGATTAGCCGAGGTCATTTGCCCGATGATACTACCCTTGAGCAATATAATACCATTATCACTTTTGTTGCTAACAATTCTAATACTAATGTTTATATCTATGTGTATGGAGAAACAATTTATCCGACCCTGGTAGCTAATGTGGAGAATATAATTTGGTTAGTAATGATTGGCTTGGATGGAGTTTTAGAAACTGCCTTTCCTCCCCGTAACCCCGAAGGCCATTTAGCTAAATCAGAGTTTGTTTATTTAGGTTCAGTTAAGGAGTTAGAAATATGAATTCTCTCTTAAAAAGTTATTGCGTGAGTGTCGAGTTTCCTGATGTTAGTGGTGCGGAGCATTTAGAAATGCTGGAAATTCGCGATCGCCTGACAGAAATTGAATCTCGACTCAGTGATGAAGAAAAAACATTACTGGCAAAAGCAGATAGCCAATTAGTTGAGAAAGCCTATGATTTTTATCAAGAATTATCGCGCTTTGTCAATTTAACAGAGAAACGAAAAGCTCAACTTATTTCTCCTCAACGTTGGTGGTGGTATTTAGATGTTATTCAGGCTGTGAAAAGATTTTTGGCAAGCGATTATCCGGCCGCCGTGTGGGTGCGAGAAAGTCATAGTCCTTTAGCTGTTAAAGTGCAACAGCGACTAGAAACTGAGGGATTACCTCAGATTGTGGCACATTTAGAACAATGCTTGAGCATTACCGATGGAGATGTCAGGATTGGTACTGCACGAAATTTTTTGGCTGGTGGTGTAACTACTGCCAATAATCGCGATTTAAGTGACAATAATGATGCAATTGAGTTACTGGATTTGACAGAAAGCTTGTTAGAGAAATTAGAAGAGTTTCATCAATCAAATTTTTAATCTGGGGACAAAGTAGTATACAAATTATTTTTAATTTTCCGATCGTTTTTTGAGGGTATAATTTATATGGGAAAAGGATTTGGCGATTTCAATAAAAAACACGGCAAAAATTACCAAAAATTTTTAGATAAATTATTACAAATCGTAATCGATAGCAAAAGCAACCCAGGAGCAGTTAACTCTTTTTTAAAAGCAAACTTGGATAAATTAGATGATAACTTTGCTTTTTTATTGCAAAAATGGGAAAAGAAAAAGTTGTCCTTTGTACCCTCAGAAATGGCACGAGATGTGGCAGTATATATTGTCAATATCAGTAACTTAATTAAAGATTTTCCTCTAGGCAACAAGACACTTAAATTAAAAATAGCAAAGGCAGGCTATGAGATAGCTTCGACTGTTCTTACCCGTGAAGCTTTCCCACAAGAATGGGCTGTAACCGAAAGGAATTTAGGCACTGTTTACCTCGACCATATTAGTAGTGAACGAGCACAAAATTTAGAGAGGGCAATTGCTTGCTTCAAAAATGCTCTGGATGTTGAAGTATGCGAGACGTTTCCAGAAGAATGGGCCGCAACTCAAATTAATTTGGGAGCTACCTATAGAAAGCGAATTTACGGCGACCGAGCAAATAACATGGAGCAAGCAATCATAGCTTGTCAAAATGCTTTACAAGTCCTAACTAAAGATACGTTTCCTCGATATTGGGCATTAGCTCATAATAATTTGGGTAATGCCTATTCCAACCGGATTAGCGGCAGCCGTAACAAAAACTTAAAGTTGGCAATTGTATCTTACGAATCTGCTTTGCAAGTTTTCACTGTTGAGGCATACCCTGAAGATTGGGCGATGACTCAAAATAATCTGTCTCTTGTTTACAATGAGTGGACTGAAGGCAACCGCGCTGAGAACCTAGAAGTCGCAATTACTGGTTATCAATCAGCCTTGCAAATCTACACCTATGAAGAATTTCCTGTAGATTGGGCTATGCTGCAAAATAATTTAGGTAATGCTTACTGCGACAGAGTTAGTGGCGATAAATTAGAACATTTAGAACAGGCAATAGCTGCTTATCAATCAACCTTGCAAGTTTATACTCGTGAAGCATTCCCTAAAGATTGGGCTGAGACTCAAAACAATCTAGCTACAGTTTACACTACTAAGGGTCAGATTAATAAGGCTATTAAATCTTACCGCCTAGCTTTAGAAATAGATACTCCAACCGCTTTTCCTGTAGAATGCTTCAGAGACGGATGTAATCTGGGCATTACAGCATTTATTTTTGGGTTCTGGGAACAAGCAATTGAAGGCTATTCTGCTGCGATCGAAGCACTAGAAATTAGTCGTAGTTGGACAACTTCTGATTCCCGTCGTCAAGAAATAGTAGCAGAAGCAATTGATATCTATGAAAAAATGGTGCAAGCCTGCATCAATGCTGCTCAAATGGATAAAGCGATTGAAACTGTCGAACGCTCTCGTTCCAAACGTATCGTAGATTTGATGGCAAGTAATGACCTCTACTCTGGCGGCGAAATCCCTTCGGAAGTGCAAGAATTATTGCAGCAATATGAAGCTTTACAAAAGCAAATTGACTCTGAACGATTCCGTAATGGTTCTGAGAGCAACCGAGAATTAATGGAATCGGGAAGCCTTACCAAGAATCGCGCTGCTTTTCAAGCTTACAATGAAGCGATCGCTATCCTAGAAACCCAAAAAGATCAAGTCTTTGAACAAATCAGAGGGTTAGACCCCGTACTCGCTGGCGAAATTCAAGTTAGCCCCCTTGAATTCGCCAAGATGCAGAAACTTATCGATCGACCAACCACTGCTATCCTGAGTTTCTACACAACTACCGACAACACTTATATCTTTGTCCTACGACAAAATCAGTCAACTCCCTCTCTCCATACCTGTATGGGAGAAGGAATAGAAATATTGCAAAACTGGATTGAGCAAAACTGGTTGCAGCCATATCTTAACGATAAAGGCACTTGGCAGTCTCAGCTTAATGATTTCTTGGCTGAACTAGCTCAACGTTTACAAATCAATAACCTGATTGACCAATATCTCCAAGGCATCGAAGAACTGATTTTAGTACCTCACTTGCTGTTGCACCAAATTCCTCTTGCAGCTTTACCGATTCAAGACACTGAACACTCCTATTTGGGTGACAAATTTCTGATTCGCTATGCCCCCAGTTGCCAAGTTTTAGAATTCTGCCAAGAACGCGAAAACCGACACCCAAGTGGAGATTCTCTCAACTACGGTATCGTTGAAGATGCCACAGAAGACTTAGCCTGCGCCAGTTTTGAAGCAGAGCAAATTGCTAATCTATTCAATATCCCTGAAAGTCAGCGTTTGAAAGGTCGCAGCCAAGCTACAAAAAGCAACTACCGTCAGTTAGCTTTACAAGTTCAGTTACTTCACTCCTGCCACCATGCCCAATCTCGTCTTGATAAACCACTAGAATCAAAACTGATACTGGCAGATGAGACATTGACACTGGGAGAACTGCTGACTCCAGGTTGGCGACTTCCGAACCTCTGGGATGTATTTCTCTCCTGTTGCGAGACAAATTTGGGAGTTCCTGAATCTTTGGCTGATGAAATTCTGACCCTATCGACAGGCTTTTTGTGTGCGGGTGCGAGAAGTGTTATCAGTACGCTGTGGTCAGTGAATGACTTGGCTACAGCCCTGTTTTCTATTTTCTACTATCAGGAACGACAACAAGGTAGAAGCCGCCCAGAAGCTTTGCAACAAGCACAGAAAAAATTGCGATCGCTCACCCAAGAAGATATCAAACCATTATCCTTAGAGGTACAAGCGAAGCGCCAAGCTGCTAGAAAACAGCGCAATCAATACCCGCCTAGTTCAGCAGACTATTTAAAATGGGATGGTGAATACCGCAAGTACGCCGGAGTAACACTTCAAATTGAGGAAGTCAGAAATTCTATCGACGCTCAACCCTTTTTACATCCTCATTACTGGGCAGCTTTTACCTGTTCTGGTTTGCGTTAATCCTATCTATCACTATATTTACCTAATGTATCCGTAAGATTGCCGTTGACTAAAAATAGAACTATAAAATTGCCACTGATATGCGATTTTGTCATAGATTAATGCTGGGGGGTAAAATAGAAAGATCCTCCGGCCGGTCAATATCAGCGAGTGGGGAAAGATAAGCAATGGCTAAATTGAGATTCTGTGCGATCGCGACACTTTGACCCAAAACCTCAGCCGTTCCCCAGTTAATACCCATGAAAATTTCCGGTACAAACCTCCGCAAACCAATCAGATAATAACCTCCATCTAAAGCTGGGCCCAGCACCAAGTCTTGACCTTCAAGTTCCTCAAAAGCTAGGGCAATTAATTGAGAGTTCAAACCTGGACAATCAGTACCAATAAGCACAACTTTCTCAACACCAGAATTAAAAGACATCTCAAACGCAGCCGCCATTTTTATACCCAAATCACCTGTCACCTGATTTTGGTAAAAAATATCATTTCCCAGCCATGCTTCCATGAGTTCCTCGCTACCTCCTGTGAAGTTAACTTCTACAAAAAGTTGGCGAGTATTTTTGAGTTGCTTAGCTTGGGAAATAGTGCCTTCAGTCAGTTGTTGATGAAGTTTTGCCGCACCTTCTTTTCCTAGCACTGGAATCAGCCGAGTTTTAGTCTTTCCCGCTTCGGGATAGCGGGTAAAAACGATCAACTTTTCTTTCATTATTGATTAAAAGTCCAGAGATTTTACATACTCATTTCTAACATCCGCTGAATTGGTCGTAAAGCTGCTGCTTGGATATCACCAGCTAAGGTAATCTCAGGAGTGCGATTTTTCATAGCCAGATACAATTTTTCTAAAGTATTTAATCTCATGTGCGGACATTCATTGCAAGCACAATTATTAGTCGGAGGAGCAGGAATGAATTGTTTTTCGGGAGATTCTTTCTGCATTTGGTGAATAATTCCCGGTTCAGTCGCAACAATGAAAGTTTCACTGAGACTCGATTGAGAATACTTGAGCAATGCCGTTGTCGAACCAATATAATTAGCATGGCGTAAAACTGGCGGTTCGCATTCTGGATGAGCAATTACTTCGGCTTCGGGATGTTCGATTTTGAGCTGTACTATCTTCTTTTCTGAGAAGATTTCGTGAACCATGCACGCCCCTTGCCAGAGTACCATATCTCTACCAGTTTGTTTGGCAACGTAGCGACCGAGATTGCGATCTGGGCCAAAAATAATCGGTTGATTTTTGGGAATTTGGTTGACAATTTTGACAGAATTAGAACTTGTACAAATAATGTCGCTCATTGCCTTAATTGCGGCAGTGCAATTGATATAAGAAATTACTAAATGGTCGGGATGTTCGGCTTTAAAGGCTGCAAAAGCATCGGGAGGGCAACTATCAGCTAGGGAACAACCTGCATTTAAATCAGGGAGTAATACGAGTTTATTCGGGTTAAGAATTTTGGCTGTTTCTGCCATGAAGTGAACGCCGGCAAAGACGATGACATCGGCGTTAGTATTAGCCGCTTTGCGGGCCAGTTCGAGGGAGTCGCCGATGTAGTCTGCTATGTCTTGAATGTCGGGATCTTGGTAATAATGAGCGAGGATGACGGCGTTTAGTTCTTGTTTGAGGGTTTTAATGGCTGCAAACAAGTCGTGAGGTAGTCTGGGAATGAGAGTATTTGGCTGAGTTGCGGCGATGGTAAACACAGTAGTAACCTTTAGGGGTGAGTTGGGGCTGAATAAAGTGTATTTGAATTATAGTTGAATTCACCAAAAATGGCTGTGAGGCTAAAAAAATTAAAATTGATATTTTTCAATTTTTAATTTCTAATTTTTAATTCTCTTCCTTACCGGGGGAGTACAAAAATTGCTCTGGGTTTCCTATGCTGGATTAATAAGGGGATTAATAAGGGGCTAGAGAGCGATCGCAATATGGTGAATCAGATGAATGAAGCTAAGGTTATCAAAATTGTGGTAGTGGGGGACGTTCACGATCGGTGGGAAGCTGAGGATGGGCTTGCTCTGAAGCATCTAGGTGTTGATTTGGTGTTGTTTGTGGGAGATTTTGGGAATGAGTCGGTGGAGGTAGTACAGGCGATCGCATCTTTGGATATTCCCAAGGCGGCGGTTTTTGGCAATCACGATGCTTGGTACACGGCGACGGAGTGGGGTAGAAGTCAGTGCCCTTACGATCGCCAGCAGGAAAATCGGGTGCAGCAGCAGTTAGATTTAATGGGAGAAGCTCATGTTGGGTATGGAAAGCGAGACTTTCCAGAGTTGGGTGTGACGGTGGTAGGGGGTCGGCCTTTTACTTGGGGAGGGCCCGATTGGAAGTATCCAGATTTTTACAGTGAGTGGTTTGGGGTGGAGAATTTTGCAGAGTCTACGCGGCGGATTGCTGCGGCTGCGGCTGAGGCGGATTGTGAAAGCCTGATTTTTTTGGGCCACACTGGGCCAACTGGTTTGGGGGATGCGCCGGAAGATCCCTGTGGGAGAGATTGGAAGCCGTTGGGGGGGATTTTGGCGATCCAGATTTTGGAGATGCGATCGCGCAAACTCGCGCTGCTGGGAAGCAGATTCCGCTGGTGACATTTGGTCATATGCACCACAACCTGCGCCACACAAAGAAGGTTTTGCGGAAGTCGGTAGAGGTAAGCGCTGAGGAGACGGTGTATTTGAATGCGGCGAGAGTACCCCGAATTGTGGAAGAGGGAAGGAGGCGACTGCGGAATTTTTCGGTGGTGTTGCTGGAAGGGGGGATAGTGTCGGAGGTTTCTCTGGTTTGGGTTGGGGATGATTTCGCTGTGGCCTTGGAACAGATTTTATATCGGCGGATCGATCCGATGGTGCAGGTTGTTTGTTAATGGTGAGGTGTTCTGATATGATAAAGTGGATGCGCCTGGAGAGGTGGCAGAGTGGTCGAATGCGCTTGACTTGAAATCAAGTGAACTGAAAGGTTCCGTGGGTTCAAATCCCACCCTCTCCGTTTTTGGGTTAATGCTTGGTTTGTCGCGATCGCTAGCTGGTGAGATTTCACCCGATTTTAATGTGTACCATAATCAGAGAAAGGTGAGCGATCGCTCTTTTGCGTAAACTAAGGGCGATCGCTATCTACTATCGTAAGCGATCGCCTCTTTTTAAGACCTAATTTCTCGCCAACTTCTAGCTAATAAACCATAAAACCATTCCTGACACTCCTGAACTTCGACTTTATCATTAGGAGAGGAAACTAATCCTAAAATTCCTGTATCTAAAAAAACAATCATTCTGATTCAGGGTAATAGAGTTTATGTCCAGAGGGTCTAGCCTCGTCAACAATTTTTTTGAACGTCTCTAAAAATTCCTGTCTAGCCTTAGCTTCTTCATGTGTAATCTTTTCTTCTAACCAGCGTTTTAGCAAAACCATAGCCCCTTGGTTTTTTTGCAATTGTTCTTCGGGCGTTTGACCAAAATGGGGCATATCAATTTGCTTAACGAATTGTTCTTTGATAGTCATAATTACTTTCAACTAAAAACTTAACCACAAACTTAACATTGTTTTGTCAACTTTGTCAACTTCCCTTTCTACGATCCAATAAAGACCGATCGCACCTATATCTGACACTCAACTACCTTTGATTAGCTTGGTGCAATTGCTTAGTTTCCGCCAATATTTTCTGAAAATCTTCCTCACTTAACTGCTTAACATAATTAATCTTCACTTCCTCTAAGAAATCTGACAACAGCAATTGAATTTCCTGCAAAGTTTGCTGTTGTTGTAATTCGCTTCCCAAAGCCTTACCAAAATGCTGCACTAGCTGATTAGAAAGTTGAGTACCTACAGGATCGTCTGCGGCCGCTTTAAACGCTTCGTAGGCATTTTGAGGCCCAAATGCTGCTAATTTAGATAGCTCCCCAACTAACTGTTCCGCTAGCTTTTCTGGTAAATTTCCTAATCCTGGTACTTGCTGCAATCCTTGATAAACCGGGGATTGTTTAAGCGTACTTTCTATACTATGCCGCAGCAGTGCTTCTAAATCTGGCTGAAGTTGAGGAAGAACTTTGTAAACAGTTACTTGCACTAAGCGAGTAGCAATCGTCTCTATTTCATTAATATCATTAATATCCTTATAACGCTGTTTCTGGGATTCAAATAACTGTTGCGCCAACTCCCCAGAACGAATCGCTCCTTGCATCTGATTGATAATTTGAATCACCACAACTTCCGTAAGTTCCTGTGCAAAACTACCAACAAAAAGCCGGGTGATTGCAGTTTGTAAAGGTTCAAGATCGGGCAACTTTGCTTGATTCAAGCGCATTATAACTGGAATAACGCGCAGCAGCCGCCAGAAAGGAAGTAACAGCAAAATATCGTACCACCGCCAAAGCATTGCTTCTCGCCATGTCAAACCGGGATAGCGGCGACTGAGGAAAAATGTTCTTCCTATAAACTCTAAACCAAATATTAGGATAAACCAGCGGTCTATCTTCCAAAACTGTTCAATAACTTCGCCATTTTCCCCAATACCACGATAATAATTGGTTGCAATTAAAGGTGTTATTTCTCTTTTGAACCATTGGATTTCCTGTGGCCAACCCCTTGTATTTAAATACTCACTGCTCCAAAATCTTCTGAATGCTTCTTTGGAAGAGTCTTCTGGATTAGGAATCCGATTCCGCATTCGATTTTTGATCTTTTCCAGAGTTCCACTCTTGTTGGCTACTGCAAAAGGATTTTGATTAACCATTTCTACGCTTTCGCTACGAAGTTGCTCTAATAAGCTGCTTACTTCAGAAGAGTTAGTTCCTGTTTGCAAGATTTGAGCTTCTAAGGCATTAACAGTGTTTAAATATTTCTGGGTTTCTCTATTAGGTTCAATTCCTTTATAGGGATCGTAAATTTGAGTAATCGCGGGAAATTGGCGGAAGTAGAAATCCCGCCAAGAGATATAACTAAAGTCAAATAATACTAAGCTGAAATCTACTAAGGCGATCAGCGCCATCGTACTGTCGAACCAGCGGAATTTTGCAGATTTTTTTTTGATAGCGTTTTTTTTATAGGGCATCAGTAACTGTGTCATATTACGTCCGATCGCATAGTTTTTGTAAGACTTAACCCCAGATATAGCAATCCCCTTGGCGGTTATGAGGCTATCGACTACTGAAACCATTGCTAAAGATTCTTTTATATCTTTAGCATAGCTGCCTTTGTCTATAAATACACCCAAGGAATAAAAATTAAATCATATACGTTTTGTATGTTATTGATCTAGAATACTCCAGCCCAACAACATACTTTTAAGTAAATTATTTAATTTTTATTTCTCAACTAAAACCAGAGCTAGATCCTACCATCCGGTTTGACCTTCTACAGACAATATTTGCGTCCGATCGCCCACTAAAACCTCTGGTTTATTTCCAGCCCAATATTGATAGTCTAATAATAACTGGTGCATTAAGCGTTGTTTAACTGTCAACAATACACTTTTAAGCAAGCCGTTCCCCGTTGCTTCTAAAATCGGTTGTGGTGTTAACCAAAAAGGCGGCGGTAATTCTACCTGTACCTCTAAATCTGCTTTTCCGATCAGATATGTTGCTCCCTTGTTTTGATAGGGAGAAAGTTGCCCTTTTAGATTCAGTGCAAAACGCTGGTTAATGTATTCTACTCCCCGAATTTGACAGCCTATAGATTTTAAATTAATTGCTCCGTCTGGCTGGGCCCACACTTTTAAGTCTACAGTGGGTTGAATGCTTACCATCATAAAGTCCAAAGGTCGCATCTTTAGCCGGAAAGAATCCTCGCTCAGTTGTTCCAGGCGACTCCGATCTACGAGAGCATTCACCAGACGCTTGGGTTGACGCAAGTAATGCTGAATGGGAACCTGCTGCTGGGGAACGGGAATTTCAACGGATTGAGAAGCATTAAATCGTATGTGCATGAGAGGATGTAAAAGTAGAGGTTTTGTCCGGCGCTCTTAATAAAGCTTAACACTCATTAAGATAACTTAGACTAGATACTGAGCAGTGTTAATTTCGCCAAACTAAGCGATAAAGGGTTTTCGGGTAATTAGCAATCTCATCATCATAATTTCTGATTGATGAATTTTAAGTAAAGAGTTGTAACGCTGTATTGCACTGTATGACTATATCCGTCGCACATCTCGGCCCCGCAGGTACTAATGCAGAAACGGCTGCTCTAGCTTATATCAGGTGGTTGAGTCAGTCGGGAGCTGAATGCCTATTATGTCCTTATTCAACCATTTCGCAGGCAATAGAAGCATCGGCCACAGGGGGGGCTCAGTTAGCAGTTGTCCCAGTGGAAAACTCTATAGAAGGTAGCGTGACAGTAACACTAGATACCTTGTGGCGGTTAGATATTCTCCGAATTCAACACGCTTTAGTAATGCCTATTTCCCACGCACTTGTATCCCGTGCTGAAAGTTTTAGCGAGATTAAAACAGTATACTCTCACCCGCAAGCGTTAGCTCAATGTCAGAAATGGTTGGAAAAGTTTATCCCCTTGGCGCATTTAATTTCTGCGAGTTCAACTACAGTAGCATTCGCTCGCCTTGACGATCGCACTGCTGCGGTGATTTCCTCTGTACGAGCGGCTGAGCTTTACAATTTACCAGTTTTAGCTCATCCGATTAACGATCATCCTGATAACTATACCCGATTTTGGGTACTAAGTAGGGGCGATAAATCAGTACCGGGTATTCACCCTTCATCTAATTGTTCTCATACATCCTTAGCTTTTAGCGTACCAGCGAATGTGCCGGGAACGCTGCTAAAACCCTTGCAAGTTTTTGCCAGTCGAGGGATTAATTTGAGTCGGATTGAATCTCGCCCTACTAAGCGATCGCTTGGTGAATATGTTTTCTTTATGGACTTAGAATGTAATATTGAGGATGCCGAAGCCAAATCTGCTATGCAAGAGTTGGCTACCTACACTGAAACTCTTAAAATTTTTGGCAGTTACAGCATTGCATCAATTAACTAGAGTGAATGATAACGCCGCCGTCCCTATGGTCAAGATACCGTCAAGATAGCGGCGTTACATTTATCAGGAATTTTACTCTAGACAACTGTAAGATATCGTGTTGTCTTTTAACTTTATCTTTATGTGGCTAATAGCCCAAGGTATCCCCAATCTCCCGGATCTCACTCATCCCAATGAATTGATAGAATTTGGCAACCAAATTCTCAAATTATCATTTAAGTTAGGCCTTCTCGTCGGTGCGTTAGGGATTGCGATCGCACTTATGAGTTTTGCCCTCCGTAGCAAAGAACCCGATTTCACAAACTTCGTCGGCGAGTGGGTTGTCCGTTACTCAGTTTTGTTACGGGGTTTGCAACACTCGATCTTAATTTTGCTGCTACTCGTGGGCGGATTTTTTCTTTCTGCTACTCTCAGCAATCGTTATCACCATTGGGAACAAGCAAGAGTAACAAAGGTTGCGGATAGTGTCGCTGGCGATCGCTTAGAACAATCTGCTCCACAAATCCGCTACGTCATCGAAGAACCCTATAGTTATGATACCCAAGTTGAGGGTAAAATAGTTAGAGTGCAAGCCACACGAAAAGTTAATCGCTTCATGACTCTAGCTGGTTCTCAAATTAACGTCAACTTAAATCAAACAACTGACCCCTCAACGACAAGAGCGATCTATCAGGCCAATTTTAATGCTGACTACCAAATTGTCAATAAGTTGGGAGAGACTCAAGATTTTTTCTTTGAAGTACAGCCGCCTTATGGCTACAAATTATTGCAAAATTTAAAAGTTGAGAGAGATGGCAATCGTTTAATACCTGTAAATCCGGGTGATTATGGTTTTCCCCTGCGACTTGCTGCGGGGGAAGAAACCAAATTTAAAGTTACTTATCAAGCTCAAGGTGGGCCGCGCTGGGTTTACAATGCTAGTGGGCAATTGCTTTCTAATTTTAGCTTGAGCGCTCTAGCAGATTTTCCTAATGCTGATTTTGCGAGCGGGATTGTTCCTACTGAAAGTAAAGTTGAGGGTAGGGGAACTCGGTTTACCTGGAAATTTGATGACAATGTTTCTGTTCTCAATCCTTTTGGGGTTTTTACCTCTGTTGGCCCGATTCGGAATACTGGGATTTTACCTCGATTGTTGTTATTAGCACCTGCACTATTTTTGTGGTGGTTGGGATTGCTTTATTTGTCTGTGCCAATGAGTTTAAGAGATGTGGCGATATCGGCTGGTATTTTCTTTGCTTGTATCCTCTCTTTAACATATCTGAGCCGGGTTATGGATGCTAAACTTGCTTGGAGTGCAATTTCGCTGATTTTATTAGCAATGGTTTGGGGATTGGGCAAGATTAATCACGCCAGATTTGCGGCGGTGATTGCGACTATTGCCGGAGGGATTTTGCCCGTTTTAGGTTTGTTAGTTCCTTATAGTGGTATCACTCTTAGTTTGGCTGCTTTGTTATCTGTTGTTTGGTTGGCTGTTCGGCATTGGTATGGGTTATATCAGCAAGCTTGAATGTTTAAGAAGAAGGAAGAAGGAAGAAGGAAGAAGGAAGAAGAGGAAGAAAAATTTACTTAAGAACAATCGGTAGCATCAGTCTTGTCATTGCGAACAAAGTGAAGCAATCCCAAGGGATTGAGATTGCTTCACTGCGTTCGCAATGACACCCTACACCAAGTACGATCTTACCAATTACCAATCAGATGACCAATTAACTATTAACAGTTAACAGTTAACAGTTAACAGTTAACAATTCCTATAAACCTAAATGATGCCGCAATGACTGGCGCATTACATCTACTGGAATCGGTTGCTGTAACCAGATTTCTAACGCTGCGGCTCCCTGTTGTACTAACATTTCTAAGCCGTCAATGGCGATCGCACCTCTTTCCTGTGCTTGTTTGAGAAACAGAGTAGGATTGGGAGTATAAATCAAGTCGTAGGCGATCGCACCTTCTGACAATCGCTCGATCGCACTCAGAGCGACAGGTGACTCATCTCCACGCGGATACATCCCGATTGGTGTCGCATTTACCAGTAAATCTGCTTTTGAGATTAGCATTGGCAGCTCTTCCCAAGTATGAGTCAGCAAATTTACAGCCAGGGGCGAATTTACCCAACTTTGCTGAAATTCAGTTAATTTCTGTTCGCTACGACCAACAACATGAATCTCCGCACACCCTAACTCAGCGCACCCAGCCACAACCGCTCTCGCAGCGCCACCGCTACCTAAAATTACGGCTACTTTTTGACTCCAATCCTGTTTGGTACCAGTTTTTAAGGATAGCGATCGCAGTGGCGCGAGAAATCCTCGAACATCAGTATTTGTACCACCCCAACCATTTGCAGTACGGTAGACAGTATTGACTGCACCAACTGCGATCGCCACTGGCGAAACTTCAGAAAGTAAAGGTAAGATCCCTTGTTTGTGAGGAATCGTGATGCTAAATCCCAAAAGGCCAACCGCCGCAAATCCTGAAATGGCAACGTTTAAATCTTCTGGTTTCACAGGAAAAGCCAGGTAAACGATATCCAACCCTAGATGGGAAAGAGCCGCATTGTGCATCACTGGGGACAGTGAGTGTTCAATAGGATGACCTATTACTCCTAGTAGCTTAGTTGTACCTTTAATCATTTTTTTCAGCAAAAATACATCGGGAGAAGTGCCGGAAAATAACTATTACTTCTTGCAGGTCATTGTACAAGTTTTTAGAGTCTAAATTTAACCAGATTTTTTATAAAAACTTTTGTAAACCTATTGACTTATGGATCTCGTTCATCATAATATAGTAAGTA
The DNA here is from genome assembly GCF_000180455.1 of Kamptonema sp. PCC 6506. Lineage (NCBI taxonomy): Bacteria > Bacillati > Cyanobacteriota > Cyanophyceae > Oscillatoriales > Microcoleaceae > Kamptonema > Kamptonema sp. PCC 6506. Next base: position 21,730 of record NZ_CACA01000313.1, on the reverse strand, counting down.
TATTGTTCTAACTAAATGCTGTCAAAAGTAATTAGGGAACTTGCAGCGGACAATAGTCCGCTGCAATCGATTCAAGGGTAAATGAAAGAATTAAGTGATATGAAATCCAGTAGCATCGTTAATACTTCGTTGCTGCCCAAAATTAGAAGGGGCTAGGGACTAGGGAAAAATTGGGAACTCTTGACTGGGGGAGATGGGGGGAGATGGGTAATAGCCATTACCTATTAGCTATTACCAATTACCTATTAGCTATTACCAATTACCTATTACCCATTACCCATTACCCTAAACTTTAAATTCTTTCGCATCAGCCAAAATGGGGTTAATCTCAAACCAATAATCCTCCCCATAACGGTATTCAAACACCCAAAGACTGCGTAATAGAGTTTGGTATTTTGTTTCACCAGTCACGATTTTGATAGCCGCTACTTGCCGCAGCAATTCCCACTCATCAGCCTCAATTGCTAAAGTTAACTGATGCCGCCGCTGAATAATGACATTTTCTAAAGTCCTCCGCGAGATCGGCGGCTCTTCTCTCTGAAGACAACTGTAGAGCAACTGAAGCAAATTGCGAACGTGACCCCCACTAACACGGCACAGTCTATCTAGAGTTTCAGGACTCTCAAAAACCTTGGGAATTAAAGCCGAACGCTGCTGAGATTCCACAGTAGGAAAAGCACGAGCTAGTACCATTTGCCGTAGCAATTCGATACCCTCTTCGCATAGGCTACCATCCCGTAACTGCACCGGCACCATTGGCAATACCTTTGGATCTACTCCGAATCGATTTGTTAACTGCAACAAATCATTAGAGAAAATTAACCCCAAGGGAATTGTATAAACTACGTGACAATTCAATCTTTTTAACTGTTCGCCCCGGTCTACAAACAGATATTCGGGCTGAAGTCGTCCGCTCGGTTTTGGAGACCCATGTATGCGATCGAGATTATCGATAATGACAACAAGTCCTTTTTTCCTTGCTCTTTGAGTTGCTTGGCAGCCGGTTCTAGTAGCTCCTTATTAAGAGCTTCTAAAATTACATTAGTTCGCGGTTCTAGATATTGCCTCAACTCAGAGCGAAGATTGGGAGCATCTTTAGCTTTGGCAGTAATTTTGCCAATTCCCAATGCTAGAGAAAATTCGCCATCAGTACCCGCAGTCATTTGACCAACTCCGGGTAAGTTAGCTTCCGCTTTTACATCTATCTGAGTTTGAAAAACGTCTGCTACGCCTCTGAGTAAAGCTTTAAAACCAGTGGCTTGCAGTTTAATTTTTCTCTTTTCAAGGCTTTCGCTGACCTGACGAGCAACGCTCAATAAAATGTCGGTGATATCGACATCCGCCATGTCTAAGTCTTTGCTAGACTCAAAGTAGACTACGTGAAATCCCTGCTGTTCTAATTCTGCGTGTAATCGCAGCAATTCAGTGGATTTACCAGAGCCTATGTGTCCAGTAAATAGTTGGCAAGTTGCCTCGTTGGGAGAGAGGCGGACGATTGTTCTCTCCAATTCCTCAATTATTTTGCCGCCGCGTACAGAGGAGAAATCGATGTAATATTGTCGATCCTCGGCTTTCGCCACTTGCAGGGTATAGCTGGGGTTGCACGCGCTATAAAATCTATCTAAATCTAATTCCATTCCTGTTAACTCAGATAAAAGATTATGCTCTGATACTTTATTCGTTCACTTATTGTACTAAACAGAAAAGATCTAGAAATTGATGCTCGGATCGCTCACTCGATCTACAATCTTAATTTGCACCCTAAAACTCAGCTTGTTGGCATTCACGCCTCTACTATGAACTATTCTTAGCCACCCTGAAAGTGTTTTCTGACCGTCAATTATTTATCACAAAATATTAGCTAGAGGATGTGGGGTTATACCCCTCAAAAATTATCTAGGCATTAGCAAAGTATGACAGAGCGAGATATTCTCTCAAATCCCTTTGATTGCACATCAAATCGGTAGAGATAAAGCAATAGTGTGTCCTTACCGCTCCATGAAACCTACTCAAATCTACCTACGGCAGATTTGATGTTCACTTCCTGCTTCTACCAAGGGAGTCGACTCCTTCTTGTCCACAGGCGTAACTTCAGACTGAGCTAGTCTTACTTTTTCTGAACAACGAGATAAATTAATTGCCGCGTTTAAATCTCGATTAATTAACAAATTGCAGCCGCCGCAATTAAACACTCGTTCCTTTAATGGCATTGACTGAACATGACCACAATTTGAGCAGGTTTTAGAAGAAGGAAACCATCTATCTACTAGCTCAACCTTCGTGCCATACATTTCGGTTTTATACGTCAACTGACGGCGAAATTCATAGAAACCACAATCGGAAATAGCCGCCGCTAACTTATGATTAGCAATCATCCCACTCACGTTCAAATCTTCGATGCGAATGTGAGCATATTTTTGACTAATTTCGGTCGTAGTTTTCTGTAAGAAATCGCGGCGCACATTGGCAGTTTTCGCGTGAATCTTAGCGATTCTACGATAGTGTATAATAGCATTTTTAGACGCTCTCACGCCTAATTTCCTATTGCCTAATTGTTTCTTTCGATTTCTCCACTGTGCCTTACTCAGCTTGGTTTTCGCTTGAGTGAGTGGACGGGGAGACTCGTAAGAATTACCATCAGAAATAGTAGCGAATGTTGATACTCCTAAGTCAATTCCCACTGGTTCAGTAACGGGATGAAACATTGGTGGGATTTTTTCGGCTTTAATAGCAAAGGATACATACCATTTATCCGCCGTGCGAGAAATAGTAAATGTCTGCGCTACGCAAGGGAATGGGATGGATTCTTTAAGTCGAAATTTTCCCAGGGTAGGAATTTTAATTGATTTGTTAGCTGCCAATAAAACCGAGTGATTCCAATCAGCAGCATCTACGGTGAACGAATCACCATCTTTTTTCCTTTTGAATTTAGGGAACTCTCCTAATCCTTTAAAGAAACGAGACAAAGCCTCACTAAAATGCCGGAATGTCATTTTATAAACCCTAGAAGATAGGGTGTTAGTCCATTGATATTCCGGCATTTTCTTGACATGATTGGTGAAAATTCTTTCGATTGCCGCCACTTTTTTACTGCTACCACCTGGGAGACTTTTCACTTCTTGGTAAAGATTCAATGCGTAGTTGTAGCAAAATCTAGCATAACCAGAATGTCGCGCCATCAAGGTACGTTCCTTATTATTCAGTTTGAGTTCGAGTTTGATGGCGTACATAATCTAAATTACAGTTGGGTATTTCTCCTCATTTAGTCATCATAGAGCAGTTTTTAGGTAGATTTGAGCGGATTTAGGTAGATTTTTGTCAACAGTTGTTACCCCTTACCATGTTCAATGTTTAATTGAGAGGACTTTGATATTACTCTTAAGGTAACACTGGCATCACTAAGCGGTTTAAAAGTAGAAGCCGAAGTAGAAGCCGATCGCGCCTTCCTTAAGATAGATGACGGAGGAGTAGCGGCAATGTTCTCGGATCGGGCGGCTGATTTGAGTGCGGATAGCCGAAATTAAAAAGGATCGGGGTCGATCCGACTCATGTACTGCTTGACATTAAATATGTTTAAAAAATAATAAAAAAGGGCAGGTAAAATTACCTGCCCTCACCCAATTTAAGATTCTAAATTGAATCCTATCTAAAACCTTAAATCGCCTCAGCTTCTGTCAATCAAAGCCACAGGTTCAAAACTGGGCACCACTAAATCATCATTCTGCTTAGTCAACTGGTTATACAACCGTTCCGTATTCGGGAAGTTAGCAGCAGGTAACGTCGGAAAGCGGCGATAAGGAACCGTATCCTCCCCAAACACTTCTGCATATTCCACGCTGTTCACCATTGCGCCGATAAAACCCTTAATGCCTTGGCTAGCAAGGATTTGGTTGTAAACTCGAATTTCTGCCTGATTGCGAGGAGCACGACCTAAGAAATGCTTCGTACCCAACTCAATCACCTTAGTATTGGGATAAGGCGCGTAAAACTGCTTGATATACAGATTCGAGCAACCTAAAGCCTCAATAAACTCCTTAAGGTTGATTTCATTGTTACCAAGCTTGCTTTCCAGCGCTGTGAATTCATTCTTCACAATGTAGGGATTCAAATCGCGCTCGAAAATCTGACGGTAAGCAGCTTGAATTAAAGTATTCAAAGCCACTTTGTCAGTAACAGTCGTCAGCTTGAATACCTTAGTTTGCTCGCGCCGCTTGTTCACCCCTTGGGAAATCCGAGACTGAAGTTCGATATCGCCTCGTGCCATCGACACAGTACCAAGTTCCACAAAGCGCGGGGTTTCTTCAACCTCGACTTTCAGATTCTTATCTGCAATCGAACCAACTCTCATCGTCCGTTGAGACAAACCGGCGGGAGTCAGATAACGCTCATAAGGTACTGTATCTTCCCCGAAGGCTTCGTTATACTCCAAGCTGTCGATAATTGCATCAACCAGAGCATAAAAACCCTTCTTGGAACAGATGTCAAAGTAAGCATTCATCTCGGAGCGACCGTAGGTAGGACGGCCCAAAAGTCTACGGTGAATATACTCGATCGCTTTACAAACATAAAGCGAAGTCCAGTACATTTTACGGAAGACATCGGACTTAGCCAACATCCGAATAAACTCCCGCATGGTGATGTCGCCGTTTTCCAGCTTGATTTCAGCCACTTTTTGGCGTTGGCCATCGAACACATCGCGACCGAACACTTGCAAATAAGCTGCCCGAATCACTGCTTGAGTTGAACTTTCCGTAAAGGAAACGCTGGTTCCCCCTGGGTTTGCCGTAGCAGTGCTCGTGCGGAAACCTTTCTTAGGAGCAATGTAGCCCCCTGGAATTTGGTCGAGTTTGAACACCTTGGGCCCCAGAGTTCCGGGAGCTTTGCCCCGTGCTGCGGGGTTGCTTAATTGGTTGTCAATGCCTGGGCCTTGACGAATTAAGATGCGGCGGGTGTCCTTACCAAAAGGAGCGGGTCGATTTTTGGGGTTGCGAGTTTCTTTGGGGAAAATCGCGCCGAACTGAATTTCTAGCGGGTCATTACCCACACCGTAAACGTGCTGGTCGCGCAGGGGTTGGTTGTAGTCCGCAAACAGGGTGATGAATTGCGGAACTTTGCGGAATGGTGCGCTGTAGTTGAACAGGTCAATCTGCGGCCCCCAGTTGCGACATTCCTGCGCTTCTTGACCTAGACCTCTGAGGTAAGGGACGGTTTCTTCGCCGAAGTAGTCGGAGTATTCTTGGGAGTCTACCATTGCGTCTACTAGAGCTCGCAAACCACCTTTAGAAACGATCGCGAAGTATTTGCTGAATTCTTCGCGGGAACTCAGACCCCGACCGAGGAAGTGGCGGGCTGCCAGTTCTACGGCGCGGGAATTGACGAAGCGATCGTAGAATTGCTTGCGGTACAGGGGAGAATTACCGATGCGGCGAATAAACTCTTTCATCGAGATTTCGCCGTTTTTGACTTTGGATTCGAGGTCGGAAACGCTTTGACTGTAAGCACGGGTGATGTCGCGCTCGAACACCTGGCGGTAAGCGGCTCTGACTATTTCTTGCTTTTCTGAACTCGAAAGACCAGTCTTCATTACAAATTTCTGCCTGCGCTCGGCTGCAATGAAGTAAATTTGGGGCAGTTGTAGACCTTGCTGGTCGTTGCTTTCCCGTTGGCGGATTTTGTCGGAAGGTGTGGGGGCTTTGAATTCGGTGATGGCTACGTCGAAGTATTGCCCGACGATCGCGATCGCTTCTTGATCCTTAGTGAAATACCCCAAGGCTGCTGCCTTCATTTCTTGCATTGCCACAATCGTCGCCGCCGTTGAACAGGCGTTTTCGATGATTTCCCGCAATCCCCGCACGTTGACCGCGATGATATTGGGGTCGCCAGCAACGATCGCGTAAGTGATGTAACGCAAGAACCATGATAAATCCCGTAGGGATTTCGTCATGTTGCCAGGGCCGTAGCGAGATACATTGATCGGCTGGAATCCTGATGGAATTGGGCCGCTACCACCGGAAAATAGCGAACCCAAGCCCCCAAACAATCCGTTGCCACCACCGCTTTCAACATAGGTGACATTTCCCAACTTCATGCCGTCGCCGACACTTTTGCCTGCACCGACTCCTGCAAGCTCTTTTACTTGTTCTGCTGGCTTCTCTAAGAATGCCAAGGGGGAACCCCCCACAAAAATCCGGTTTGCCGCACGAGACACTATCAATTCGGAGTTTTTCGTCAGCGCTTCGGAGATCGCTATGCGCTTTGCACCAGAACTAAAATAGCTTTGTAGTTCCTTCAGTTCTCCCAGTCCTAGAAATCGGTCTTGCTGTTCTGCTTGCGAAATCGTTGCGACTGGTACAGTTTGATATAGTTGCGGACGCGCAACTGAGCTTCCACCGCTTGCCTTAACAGTCATTTGATCTTGTTCGCTCCATTAGAGAGTGGTTACAGTTTTTGCCCAGACTAATTTTCTGGTTCAAGAAGGTTGAAGGTCAAAGTAGGTATTTTTGCCTTTTACTTTTTTCTGTCCCCTTGCTTGAGGTTTTAGCCTAATCACTTATTTCTCAGATTAAAATGTTTCGGGATCATCTCCCTAATTTCTTAAAAAGCCTGCCGACACTTATTTTATAGATTTAACAGGGCATATCTGAGAAATAATGATAAGTTTTATTAACGGTTAACGGTTAACTGTTAACGGTTAACTGTTAACTGGGGCTTCTCCCCCGCTCCCCTGCTCCCCCGCTCCCCCACTCCACATTCTCTAATGCTTTATGGAAACAACACCAGATGTTAGTGCTGCCGTTGGGCGGCTTTACGATACTTACCCCTTCCCACCAGAGCCTTTATTGGACGAACCGCCACCTGGGTACAATTGGCGTTGGTTTTGGCCTGCTGCCTATAGCTTTTGCACGGGTCAGAAACCTGACAAACAAGATATTCGTATTTTAGATGCTGGATGTGGCAGTGGGGTCAGTACAGAATATTTAGTTCATCTCAACCCGGAAGCGTCTGTGGTGGGAATTGACCTCAGCAGCGGTACTTTGGAGGTGGCGAAAGAGCGCTGTCGCCGCTCTGGTGCGGAACGGGTAGCGTTTCATCACCTTAGCCTCTACGATGCTGGACAGTTAGAGGGCGAGTTTGATTTGATTAATTGCGTGGGAGTGCTCCACCATTTACCCGATCCGATCCGGGGCATTCAAGCTTTGGCCCCTAAGTTAAGAAATGGTGGCCTAATGCACATTTTTGTGTATTCGGAGTTGGGTCGCTGGGAAATTCAATTGATGCAAAAGGCGATCGCTCTGCTTCAAGGCGATCGACGTGGAGATTACCGCGATGGTGTTAAAGTCGGTCGTCAATTGTTTGCATCTTTACCAGAAAATAACCGTCTTGTCAAGTATGAAAAGCAACGTTGGGCGATGGAAAATCAGCGGGACGAGTGCTTTGCGGATATGTACGTCCACCCGCAGGAAATTGACTACAACATTGAGACGCTGTTTGAATTAATTGATGCGTCTGGCTTAGAGTTTCTGGGTTTCTCGAATCCGGGGTACTGGCAGTTAGAAAGGCTGTTAGGGAAAGAATCAGGGTTGCTGGAAAGGGCGCAAGATTTGACAGAACGCGATCGTTATCGGCTAATTGAGCTCTTAGACCCGGAACTAAGCCATTACGAGTTTTTCTTGGGGCGATCGCCCTTACCAAAGGCTGATTGGTCAGACGATCGCATTTTACTAGGGGCGATTCCTGAACGTAGTGCCTGTATGTTCGGCTGGCCGAGTGAGAAAGTTTTGGACTATAACTATGAAATGGTTGATTTGTCAACAGTAGAATTTGAGTTTTTGCAAGCTTGCGAGGGAAGCCGAAGCGTAGGGGAAATTTTGGCGGATGTGGATTTAGAAGTGGAGGGAGTGCGATCGCTTGTATCAAAACAGTTGATTTGGCTGATTCCGGGGTAGTAGAGTGTTAAAAACATTCTAGGATGGGGTTAAAATTACGTTATTCTCTTTAGTCCGCGTCGGCGGACTTCTTTTTAGTCGTTTACTTTGTCAGGAGAATAATGCTGATTACTGCCAATACAATGCCCATATAACCGGGCATTGATAGAGCTTTCTGGTGTAGCAAATACACACCAAATAGATTATTGAGAATTATACCAAGACTGCCCATAATAGCTGCAACTCGACCAATTTCGGTGGAACTCCAAAGGTAGATTTGACCGCTAATACCTATAAATCGAGTTACAGTAAAAAGCCAGAAAGAAAAATGGGATAAACTAGCTGTGCTAAATCCAATACTTTTCAGATAGCCCGCGAAAGGAATCTCGCCGAATAGAAATATAATTTGGGTAATTATCGCGACCCATAGAACTTGAGACATAGTGACCTCTTACGTTTGATTTTTTGACATGACGATTCTTGATAAGGTTAAAAAACAATTCTCAAGATGTAAAATAAAATGCCTAAAGAAAAAATGGAAAGGGCAACTTTTGGAAATTGTTGCCCCAACCAAATCACTAAAACCCCTTCAGTAAAGTGACTAGAGTTCTATTTCTTATTTTTGCGTATCTGAACATCAGCATCAGCCGCAGCCTTTGCAGAATCATAGGTTTTTCCAGTTCCCCGACCTACAATTTGACCATTTTGTTTGTACTCGCGGACTTTATCTCCGTAGATGTTGGTGTATTCACGAGAATTGGTTGTCATGGTTTTCTCCTCGATCAGAATAGATATTTATGACGGATTAACTTTTTCAAGTTATCCATGAATTCACAATAACTTAGTTATTTGGCTTTGTATAGTTCAGCTTTTTACGAAAAAATAGATCAAATTAGTTCATTTTGGATCAAAGATCAAAAATAAGTTCAGTTTCAGCTCAATAGTGGTTCTTTGTGGATGATTGATGGATTTAGTAATTTAAGCCGTGCTATCATTCTGGCAAGGTCAAACTTTTTAATCAGGAGAGGTCAGCTTATGCCAGTTACATCTAAAATAGGACGGGAATTACTCGAAAAAGCCTATAAAGGTAAGGGATGGACTCAAGAGAGATGGGCACAGGAAAGTTACTGCTCTCTTGCTACTATTAAACGTATTTTAGGAAAAGTAAACGGCCCAAAAGACGTAGGTGAGAATATTTTAAGTCAAGCGTGTAGCGCCGTAGGTATTAACTGGCGAAATGTGGTGGACTGTGGCGATGACCCGCTCATACAAGAGGTACGGGAGAAGTACGGCAAGTATTTGAACCTTCATCACGGCACAATCAAGTGCTTGGACATGAGTTACCCAATCCGCTTAGATGATGTATTTGTCGAAGTCAATGTTTTAGAGAGATTGACTCGGAATTTGCGACTAACGCAGGAAGAATTAATCGAACAAGCTCACCAGCAAGACTTTGAACGGTTTGGATTTGGGCGAATTCAAGAAGCAGGGCTTTTGGGTTTGGAAGCACTGGAAAGGTTTTCTTGGTTGGTGGTTTTGGGCAAACCTGGTTCTGGGAAAACAACGTTTTTGTGTCGCGTTGCCATTCTCAATCTTCATCGGCAATTTTTGCCGGATTATGTATCAGTTTTTGTGCGTCTTTCAGACTTTGCAGCCGCACCTAATCAACCTTCTTTGGAAGACTATATTATTCAGCATTGGCAATCCCAAGACATTCCTCCAGAGACGGCACAACAGTTATTAAAAAAGGGACGGGTATTGGTATTGTTGGATGGGCTAGATGAGGTGAAAGAGGTAGATAGTCAGCGAGTTGTTCGATGTGTCCAACAGTTTACGGAGAAATTTATCGACAACTATTTTGTTCTGACTTGTCGTATTGCTGCACGGGAATACAGTTTTCCATCTTTTACTGAGGTGGAGGTAGCTGATTTTAAGTTACCCCAAATTCAAGATTTTGCCAGTAAGTGGTTTAACTCCCACGAAACTCGCAAGTCAGCCACAGACTTTATCACACATCTCCAAGCTAATCCTAGAATGCAACAATTAGCTACTTCTCCCCTGTTGTTGACCCTACTTTGTCTAGTATTTGAAGATTCTGGTCAATTTATGGAGAGTCGTGCTGATCTCTACAAACAAGGAATTGAGTTATTATTATTTAAGTGGAATAGTAAGCAGCACAATCTTCAGAGAGAACGAGTTTATAGTGGTTTAAATTATCGTCGAATTCAAGAGTTATTGGCAGAAATTGCCAAAGAGACATTTGAAAAAGATGAACGTTTTTTTCGGGAGAGAAACCTGGAATCATGGATTAGTGATTTTATCCGTAATTTGCCCGAAGCTAAAAGCGATCTAGAGGCTTTGAGAGTAGAGAGTAACAAGGTGCTAAAGTCCATTGCAGAATATGGGCTGCTGGTTGAGCGAGCTCAAAGCTTTTGGTCATTTTCTCACTTAACTTTCCATGAGTATTTGACTGCCCAAGCGATCGTTACTAACTGCAATTATAAATCTATAGACGATCCGGTTCTAAATGAGTTAGCAAATCATCTAACAAAACGTCAATGGCGAGAAGTTTTCTTGTTGGTTGTAGATCTACTAACTGATGCCAGTTGTCTGTTGCAAATAATGAAACAAAAAGTTGATTTTTTAGTTGAGCCTGAAAATATATTACAAGAGATGTTTAACTGTCTCTATCAAAAGTCTTGCTCTGTCAAGACTAAGTACAAGCCTGCGGGTATTCGTGCTTTCTACTTAGATGGGATAATTGAGAATTATGGCGGTTATATTTGTGCAATAGATAAATCGCTTGACTATGATTTATCTATTGATAGTGCATTAAGCAGTATACTGGGTACATTGTTGTATGAACAAAACCTTCACCAAGATTTCGGTCAGGGGGTTAATATTAGTCTAGATCGTGTTATTGAGCCTCTTTTTGAAGTGGATATACCACCAGCAATGGATTATACTCCAGTACGCGATCTCTTTCATTTATGGCAATCTGCCGAACGCAGGAAAGATGTCAAAGCGAGGCTCAGTATTGCTATTGAAAAAGCTGGCGATCCTCGCCAAGGAAATCAAGCCTTAAAACAAGCATTAGAACAACTTCAGACTCAATTCCCTGAAAATTTAGATGAAACCAATCCGGCTTGGTTAAATTCGCAAAAACGCAAAAATTTAGCTGAAAAATTAAGACAAATAATGATTGAATATCGAGGGATTGGCCACGATTGGCAAGGTCAGTTTACACAGAAGCAAAGGGAATTACTTAAGAAGTATTACAATGCAACAGAACTGTTAGCCAATAGTTTGTTTAAGACTAATTGTGTTGTCTCTCCTGAAGTTCGTCAAGAAATTGAAAATACTCTCTTGCTACCTATTTCTGAAATTAGGTTTAGAGATTCAAGATGCTGAATAGCATGAGTTCGATGGAGTCCAATCGTCTGAACTAGGGATTGGGTAGGCGATCGCCAGAACTCAGATAGGTAGGGTCACATTACCGGAACTTTAGACAAATTCTAGATTGTTTGTTAAAGGGCGATCGCCAAGCAGAGGATATCGTGAGCGCACAGACTACTAGCTTTGAGCGATTTTCCAGTGTCTACCGCCTCCTGACCCTCACCCCCTCTCCGCGATCGCATTAATTAATTCTTTTTTAAGTAATGTTGCAGCACCATGATATGATGCTCAATGGACTTGCAGAGCCAAGCCATTTACCTGCATTAGTTTCACCCCTCAAGCGTGAACTCGCCAAACACACCAACGGAACCCATACCTGCAACAGGGGATATTCCTGAAACTGGTTCTGCCTCATCAGAGCCAGCCAAAGATCCCATGCAAGACTTCTATCAACTCCAACAGGATCTGTTGCTGTACAGCCTTGCCTTGACGGGGATAATTTTTATCTCAGTGTGGATTTTTTATAACCTCAACATTGCTCTAAATTACTTGATTGGGGCGTGCACAGGTGTGGTTTACTTGAGAATGTTGGCTAAAAACGTTGAGCGGCTTGGCAGGGAGAACCAACGCCTGAGTAAGACAAGGCTGGTTCTGTTCATGGGGTTGATTATACTAGCAACTCAATGGAATCAGCTACAGATTTTGCCCATTTTCTTGGGATTTCTGACTTATAAAGCTGCGATCGTCTTCTATATGCTGCAATCCGTTTTCATTCCTGACCATAAATAGGTCAGGCAACCTGCCAAACATCCACTTGAGTGAATTTCTCTTGAATGGAAATGCTAAATGTTTTAAACGCCTGGAATGCTCTTCCCCTCGCTGAGTTGGAAGTTGGCAAGCATTTATACTGGCACATAGGCAATCTCAAAGTTCACGGACAGGTGTTTCTCACCTCCTGGATTGTGATTGGTCTTCTCCTAGTAGCTTCCATTGCTGCAACTCGCAACATCCAGAGAGTTCCGAGTGGAATGCAAAATTTCATGGAGTACGCCTTTGAATTCGTGCGAGACTTGGCTAAGAATCAACTCGGCGAAAAAGAGTACCGTCCTTGGGTGCCATTTATCGGCACTTTATTTCTGTTCATTTTTGTATCCAATTGGTCGGGCGCGTTAGTTCCCTGGAAACTAATTAAGCTACCAGAGGGTGAACTAGCGGCACCAACAAACGATATCAATACGACTGTGGCACTTGCCTTGTTGACTTCTCTAGCATATTTTTATGCGGGGTTCAGCAGGCGCGGTTTAGGATACTTCAAGAAGTACATCGAGCCTACCCCAGTTTTGTTGCCGATCGCTATTTTGGAAGATTTTACCAAGCCTCTTTCCCTGAGCTTCCGTCTATTTGGTAACATTTTAGCGGATGAATTAGTGGTGGCAGTGCTGGTACTGCTGGTTCCCTTGTTTGTCCCTCTGCCCGTGATGCTTTTAGGTTTATTTACCAGTGCTATTCAAGCCTTGGTATTTGCCACCTTGGCAGGAGCCTATATCCACGAGGCAATGGAAGGACATGGTGAAGAGCATCATGAGGAACATTCTTAGGAAATGTGAAAGATGAAGGATAAATAATAACTTCACTCCTCATATTTCAAATAGCACCAATTTGTAATCTTTCAGTTGTTCATTTTGTACTTTAGGTAAGGAAAACTATCATGAACCCCATCGTTGCTGCTGCTTCTGTAATCGCTGCCGGTTTAGCTATTGGTTTAGGCGCGATTGGCCCTGGTATTGGACAAGGTAATGCCTCTGGTCAAGCTGTAGAAGGTATTGCCCGTCAACCAGAAGCAGAAGGCAAAATTCGCGGTACTCTCCTTTTGAGTTTAGCTTTCATGGAATCCCTTACCATTTACGGTCTGGTGATTGCACTGGTGCTGCTATTTGCTAATCCCTTCGCCTAATATCAACGGCGCGTAATAAGGGGCGGAAAGTAATCTGCCCCTGCACAAAGGAGGAAATTTCGTGTTTGATTTTGATGCAACTTTGCCGTTGATGGCGTTGCAATTCTTAGTTTTGACTGTAGTGCTGAATGCAGTTTTCTATAAGCCCTTGACTAAGACTTTGGACGAGCGAGATGATTACATCCGCAACACTCAAAAGGGAGCGCAGGAACGCTTGGCGAAAGCTGAGAAAATGGCTCACGAGTACGAGCAAAAACTAGGTGAAAGCCGCAAACAATCTCAAGCGATTATTGTGGCCGCTCAAGCAGATGCTCAGAAAATTGCGTCGGAAAAAGTTGCTGGGGCGCAAAAAGAAGCTCAAGTTTCGCGAGAACAAGCGGCGAAAGAAATAGATCGGCAAAAGCAAGAGGCAATGCGATCGCTAGAGCAAGAAGTAGACGCTCTCAGTCGCCAGATTTTAGAAAAGCTATTAGGCCCAGCGTTGGCCAAATAGCCTTGCCCAATCAGCAGCGCATTTATGGAAGAATATCATGGGGACTGTTTTATTGCTAGCCGCAGAAGCTAGTCACGAAGGTGGTTTCGGTCTAAATTTCGATATTTTAGGAACCAACCTGATTAACCTGATCATTGTGATTGGAGTGGTGGTTTACTTCGGGCGCGGCTTTTTAGGGAAAATCCTAAGCGAGCGGCGTGCCGCCATCGAAGAGGCAATTAATGATGCCGAAAAACGCCAAAAAGATGCCGCAGCAGCTTTAGCAGAACAACAGCAGAAATTGACTCAAGCGCAAGCGGAAGCTGAGCGGATTCGAGCTGTTGCTGAAGAAAATGCTACGGCGGCGAAAGCAGCCATCCTCGCTCAAGCGGCGCAAGATGTTGAACGCATGAAAGCAGACGCGGGTAGAGAGTTGGAGGCGGAGAGAGAAAGAGCGATCGCTCAACTCAGAGCCGTCGTTGCATCTATGGCCTTAGAAAGAGTTGAAAATCAACTCAAAACTAGCTTAGATGACAGCGCTCAAAACCAACTAATCGACCGTAGCATTGCTTTATTGGGAGGCAGGTAGTGAGTACAGTTAACGCAGAAATCGTACAGCCTTACGCATCAGCATTGATGTCCGTGGCTCAGTCAAACAATCTCACTGAGGAATTTGGCCAAGATGTGCGTGCCTTGCTAAGCCTCTTGGACAGTTCCGCTGAACTGCGCCAGGTTTTAGGAAATCCTCTAGTTAAGCCAGATGTCAAAAAAAGAGTATTAGAGCAGGTAGCGGGTGATGGAATTAGCCCCTTCGTGCGAAACTTTTTGAGACTATTGGTAGATAAGGGAAGGATTTATTTCCTAGAGGGAATTGGCAAAGAATATCTAGCAAAACTCCGCGAATTAAATCAAACTGTTTTGGCGGAAGTAACTTCGGCTGTGCCGCTTTCAGAAGCGCAACAGCAGACAGTTAAGGAGAAAGTTCAAGCGATGACAGGCGCTAGTCAAGTTGAGCTTGAATCAAAACTTGATAGCGAGTTAATTGGCGGTGTCATCATCAAAGTAGGCTCTCAAGTAATTGATGCTAGCCTGCGCGGACAACTTCGCCGTCTAGGAATTCGTTTGAGTGCAGGGTAGTTAATTGTTAACTGTTAACGGTTAACGGTTAACTGTTAACTGTTGACTGTCATCAATTACCAATTACCAATTACCAATTACCAATTACCTTAACAGTTAACTATTAACAGTTAACCGTTAACCACTAACAACTAACCACTAAAAAATTAAAATGGCAGCAATCAGACCTGACGAAATCAGCAGTATTATTCGGCAGCAAATTGAGCAGTACGACCAAGATGTTAAAGTTTCTAACGTGGGTACTGTGCTGCAAGTAGGCGACGGTATTGCCCGGATTTATGGCTTAGATAAAGCCATGTCTGGGGAATTGTTAGAGTTTGCCGACGGCACTGTAGGTTTGGCTCTTAACTTAGAAGAAGATAACGTCGGTGCAGTGTTAATGGGACAAGGCCTCGGCATCCAAGAAGGTTCGGCGGTTACTGCTACTGGCAGAATTGCTCAAGTCCCTGTGGGTGAAGCGATGCTGGGACGGGTAGTAGATGCCTTGGCTCGTCCGATTGACGGCAAAGGTGAAATCAAGTGTAGTGAAACTCGCTTGATTGAATCGCCGGCTCCTGGTATTGTTTCTCGTCGCTCTGTTTATGAGCCGATGCAGACTGGAATTACTGCTATTGATGCGATGATCCCAGTGGGACGCGGCCAACGGGAACTGATTATTGGTGACAGACAAACCGGCAAAACTGCGATCGCAGTTGATACGATTATTAACCAAAAAAGCGAAAATGTAGTTTGCGTTTACGTCGCAATTGGTCAAAAAGCTTCCACTGTAGCCAACGTCGTCAATACCCTGCAAGAAAAGGGCGCGATGGACTACACAATCGTCGTAGCTGCTAACGCTAGCGACCCCGCAACATTGCAATATTTGGCTCCTTACACTGGTGCAAGTTTAGCTGAATATTTCATGTACAAAGGTAAGCACACCCTGATCATTTATGATGACCTTTCCAAACAGGCCCAAGCTTATCGTCAAATGTCGCTGCTGCTACGTCGCCCACCAGGACGCGAAGCTTATCCTGGGGATGTATTCTACTTACACTCTCGCTTGTTAGAAAGAGCAGCAAAACTGAGCAATGATTTAGGCGAAGGTAGTATGACTGCTTTGCCAATTATTGAAACCCAAGCCGGTGACGTTTCTGCTTACATTCCTACAAATGTAATTTCGATTACTGACGGTCAAATCTTCCTTTCTTCTGACTTATTTAACTCCGGTTTGCGTCCGGCTGTAAACCCTGGTATTTCGGTATCGCGGGTGGGTTCAGCGGCTCAAACTAAGGCAATGAAAAAAGTTGCTGGTAAAGTGAAGTTGGAGTTAGCGCAGTACGATGATTTGGCTGCGTTCTCTCAGTTTGCTTCTGATTTGGATAAAGCTACTCAAAATCAGTTGGCGCGGGGTCAACGTTTGCGGGAATTGCTGAAACAACCGCAAAATTCGCCTCTGCCAATGAACGAGCAAGTGGCTATTATCTATGCTGGGATTAATGGTTATTTAGATGAAATTCCAGTTGATAAGGTGAATAAGTTTGCCTCTGGTTTGCGCGATTATTTACGGACTAGCAAGCCTCGTTACGGTGAGATTGTTCAGGGCGAAAAGCAACTGAGCGATGAGGCTGAGAAGTTGCTCAAAGAAGGGATTGCTGAGTATACGCAAACTTTCTTAGTTTCTGCATAAATTACAGTTAACGGTTAACGGTTAACAGTTAACTGTTAACTGTTAATCGTTAAATGTTGAGATTTAAGTTGAATTTTTTCGGAAGGTAAAAGGATAAATTTATGGCAAATCTAAAAGCTATTCGCGAGCGGATTAAGTCTGTCAAAAACACTAGAAAGATTACTGAAGCGATGCGTTTGGTGGCTGCTGCTAAGGTGCGCCGGGCTCAGGAACAGGTGATTGCTACTCGGCCTTTTGCGGATCGTTTGGCGCAAGTTTTATACGGTTTGCAGGCACGTTTGCGGTTTGAAGACGCTGATTTACCCTTGTTGAAGAAACGGGATATTAAGTCGGTTGGCTTGTTAGTAATTTCTGGCGATCGCGGTTTGTGCGGCGGCTACAATAGCAGTATTATCAAACGGGCTGAGATTCGGGCTAGAGAATTGAAGGCGGAAGGGGTTGATTACAAGTTTATACTGGTGGGACGCAAGGCAATCCAGTATTTTCAGCGCCGCAATGCGCCAATTTCTGCTACTTTTGCTAATTTAGATCAGATTCCTACAGCAGCAGAAGCATCTCAAGTTGCTGATGAGTTACTGTCTTTATTCCTATCGGGAACTGTGGATAGGATTGAGTTAATTTACACTAAGTTTGTGTCCTTGATTAGTTCGCGTCCAGTGATTCAAACTTTGTTACCTCTAGATCCCCAGGGTTTAGAAGTACAAGATGATGAAATTTTCCGCTTAACTTCTGTTGGCGGACAATTTCAAGTATCGCGGGAAAAGGTAACGAATCCGGTGAAAAGTTTGCCCAGAGATATGATTTTTGAGCAAGATCCCGTGCAAATTTTGGATGCTTTGTTACCGCTTTATTTGAATAACCAATTGTTGCGAGCTCTGCAAGAATCGGCGGCGAGTGAGTTGGCGGCGCGGATGACAGCGATGAATAATGCTAGTGAGAATGCTAGCGATTTGATTGGGACTTTAACGCTCTCTTATAATAAGGCGCGGCAGGCGGCAATTACTCAGGAAATTCTGGAGGTTTGCGGCGGCGCTGAGGCGTTAAGAGGTTAGGTTTTAAGTTGACAATTTGTGATTTTTATGCTATGCGTCTGGGGTAACTCAGGCGCTTTTTTTGCTGTTTTCATCAGCAATATCCATAGCTAAATCCTCACGACTTACTCCCATTGTTAAGTAGAAGGAAGAAGGAAGAAGGAAGAAGGAAGAATGTTTATACAGTCAGCTTTTTAGCCATCCCGATCTGATGTTTAATTAGGTGGATTTACTTATTCAGTTTACGCAAGAGGAGCAAAGCGCTTTAAAAACAAAGCAGGCAAAATAATTGGAATCCCTGCACCGATACAAATGAGAGCTTGGATAAAACTAAGCGGTTGGGTAGTAAATAGCGGGTTTATGAAAGTCAACTGGCTAAAGAAAACTTGAAATATAAACACACAAACCACACCGATCGCAGGAATATAAGCAATTTCTTGAGTGCGATCTTTTAAATAGGCAAACAAAGATGGAATAAATTGGCTAATACTTAATAAGTAAAAGGTTTCTGCGGAAACGAGGGTATGGACTGCCATTGTCCGAGCCAAATTGATATTACCTGTGGTTTGCGAAGCCCATTCAAAAATGCCAAGTACAGCAATGAGATTGAAGATGGAAATAATCAGGATGCGCCACAGTAATTTCTTGGTTAATAGGGGTTCATTGGGACGGCGGGGCGATCGCTTCATAGTCTCAGCCGATTTGGGCTCAAATGCTAGAGTGGCACTCAGGGCGACGGAACTCACCATGTTTACCCAGAGAATCTGCACGGGCAAAATTGGCAAGGTTGTACCAGCCAAGATTCCCACCAATATGGTCAGCGCCTCTCCACCATTGACGGGTAGGATAAACCCAATGGTTTTCAACAGGTTGCCATAAACGGTGCGTCCTTCTTCTACGGCGGCTTCAATGGAGGCAAAGTTATCATCGGTCAACACCATATCTGCTGCTTCTTTGGCAACTTCCGTACCTGTAATCCCCATCGCTATGCCAATATCCGCCTGCTTTAGTGCTGGGGCATCATTGACCCCATCTCCAGTCATGGCAACAATTTCGCCCTTGGACTGTAAGGCTTCTACCAGTCGCAGCTTCTGTTCAGGCGCAACCCGCGCAAACACATTACTAGCTTCGACGGCATTCGCCAGTTCTCGATCGTCCATTTCTGCCAGTTGCTTCCCAGTGAACACTAGGGCATCTTCCTCTTGGCTGAGTCCCATTTTACGGGCGATCGCGGCGGCAGTTAGAGCATGATCGCCCGCGATCATCTTGACTTGAATTCCCACAGACTGACAGACTCGCACGGCGGCGATCGCTTCGGCTCTGGGTGGGTCGATCATGCCTTGGAGTCCCAGAAAGACTAGATTGTTGTCAATATCTTCGCGATCGATCCCTTGCTTTTGGGCAGAGATTTCTTTCTTAGCAAATGCCAGAACCCTTAAACCTTGGGATGCCATCCGATCGACAACTTGCTCAATTTCCTCTCGATTTAAGTCGATGTTTTGACTATCTGCATCAATTTGGTGATGACATTGCTTGAGAATAGACTCTGCCGAACCTTTAACATAAATCGTGTGGCGATCGGCTAGTTCTCTTTGCTGATGCAAGGTTGCCATATATTGAAACTGCGACTCAAAAGGAATTGTATCTAGTCGCGGTTGTTCCTGCTCTAGTTCTTGCAGTGTCAACCCTGCCTTTTGCGCCGAGACAATCAGTGCCCCTTCGGTGGGATCGCCTGCTACAGATAACTGCTCCTCTTGTTCTTGGAGGTGAGAGTCGTTGCACAATAAGCCACACTGCAAGCATTCCTGCAATATGGGAAATTGACTTACCTCTACAGGGCGATCGTTTTGTAAAATCGAGCCCTCCTCTAGGTAGCCCACCCCACTAACAGTGTAGGAACTCCCCCCAGCATAGATAGCTTGGACGGTCATCTGATTTTCGGTGAGAGTGCCTGTTTTATCCGAACAGATTACCGTCGTACTACCGAGGGTTTCGACGGCGGGCAGTTTGCGGATAATCGCGTGTTGCTTGGCCATCCGCTCCACCCCCAGCGCTAGCGTCACTGTCACCACGGCTGGAAGTCCTTCGGGAATGGCACTCACGGCTAGGGCAACTGCCGTCTTAAACCCGTCTGTCCAGGTTCCTCCTTTGCCCATCACCACAGCAAACATGAATGCTGACAACCCTAGAATGACGTACAGCAGACTCTTACTAAATTGCTCAATCTTGCGAGTAAGTGGCGTTTCCAGCGCAGTGCTTTGATCCATCAGTTGCGAAATTCGCCCAGTTTCGGTCTGGTTGGCGATCGCTACCACAATTCCTTTTGCCTGCCCAAATGTCACCAAGCTTCCGGCATAGGCCATGTTGCTGCGATCGGCTAAAACCGTTTCAGCGGCTAGGGGTTCGGTTGCTTTTTGGACGGGAACGGATTCCCCTGTCAATGCCGATTCACTCACCTGCAAGTCACGCACATTGACTAACCGCACGTCAGCAGGCACTTTGTCACCGGATGTCAGTAATACCAGATCGCCAGGAACCAGTTCGCGGGAGTTGAGGCGCACCTTTTGCCCATCTCGAATCATGGTGGCTTCAGTGGTGACAGATTTGGCTAGGGCGGCGATCGCATTTTCGGCTTTTGATTCTTGGACAAAGCCAATTACGGCGTTAATCAACATCACGCCCAGAATCACCCCCGCATCCACCCAGTCCTTTAGCAGCAGGGTGACGATGCCAGCAACTAACAAAATATAAATTAACGGTTGGTTGAATTCCATCAGGAAACGGATGATGGGACTTTTCCCTGCTTTCCCTTTGATTTCATTGAAACCATAAAGTTTCTGACGTTCAGACACCTCTGCTTCTGACAATCCCGCTTCTAAATCTATCCTCAGATATTTCGCAGCATCGGCCGCAGATTGCTTGTGCCATTGCTGCTCAGTGAGATTCTCAATAGTAGAAGATGTCATGCTTAGAGGCTTGAATGAATTTAACCGGATTATGTTAACCTCTGTTTGGCACAAATTAAAACTATCTTTTGAGAGAAGGGACTAGGACGACCTTTACCTTTGAGTCGAATTCTACTACCTGGTTTTGCGCCTGCGGGAATGCGGACGTTAATTGTTTCGTCGTCGAGTTGCAGCCGTTTCTGGACACCATTGGCATCACTGACCTCTTAATTGGGGGTTATTTCGCGGTGGGTAGTAAGATCAAATCCGGCAACACCGGAATGAATATATTTTTAAGAATGCGATCGCGAACCGTAACAACGATCGCGATTGGGAATTCCTACTCCTAATTGTGAAAGGGATCTATCAAGGCAAATTCATTAAACAATCGATCGCACCAATCCACCCTCGACTCGCAAGGCTGCCCCATTAATTGCAGAGGCTAAAGGACTAGCAACAAATGCAACTAATGCAGCAACTTCAGAAGTTGAAGCAAATCGTTGAATCAGAGAAGATGGACGAGTCTTAGTAAAGAATTCTTTCTCAACTTGTTCGGCTGAAATATTTTGTTCTTTGGCAAGTCCCTCGATGAAAGTTTCCACTCCTTCGGAACGGGTTGGGCCTGGCAATACGGTATTTACTGTGACTTGACTGCCTGCCGTTGTTTCAGCTAAACCACGAGCCAATGCTATTTGTGCAGTCTTGGTAACGCCATAGTGAATCATTTCAACGGGAATATTCAAGCCAGATTCACTAGAGATAAAAATAATGCGTCCCCAATCTTTTTTGAGCATTAAAGGTAAGTAATGACGCGAGAGCCTGACACCGCTCATTACGTTTACTTCGATAAAGTTCATCCACTCTTCATCGGAGATCTCTTCAAATGCTTTAGCGCCATAAATTCCCAAGTTGTTAACCAGAATGTTGACTTCTGGCACTTGTTGAAATAACAATTCAGCTCCAGCTTGGGTTCCCAAATCGGCAGTAATTCCCTGAAGTTTGGCGTTGGGGACGCTTTGCTGAATGCTTTTAAGGGCATTGTTTACGCGCTCTTGGGTTCTGCCATTGACAATGACAGTGGCTCCTTCCTGGGCAAGTGTCGTAGCGATCGCTAGTCCAATTCCGGCGGTGGAACCGCTAACCAATGCAATCCGATCTGATAGTTGAAGATCCATACTTTTTTAACTAGGGGCTAGGGGAA